>CAJOQB010000106.1 GCA_905236405.1 uncultured Bacteroidales bacterium | reverse complement strand
TAGAGAAAATAGACCTGCCTGTGAAGGCCGGTCTATTTTTGTATCAAAAAACGATTTTTGGTGGCGTGTCCATGACACGGAAGGGCGAGGGAAGAGGGATGCAAAAGGCTATTTCTTCCCGAACAGGTTGGCTCGGATGCCGGCATAGAACATGACGCCACGGACGGGACCCCAAATCATGGTGGGCTCGAAGGTGGGGAGCCAAGGGTTGTCGGCATTGACAACGGCATTGGGCTGTTTGTAATTGGTCAGGTTTTCACCGCCAATATAGCAACTGAAATGACGATATTTGCGAGTGATTTGAGCGTTAAGCTGTGGATAAGCAGGGAAACGCTCGTCCCACGAAGGGGTGCCGTCGGGCAAGGTGTAGGGCGTCGGCATCCGTCCGCCGCCATTCATCAGGAACGTAAAATCGAACTGCCACTTGCCCATCCAGGGTTTCCACGAGAGGGTGACGAGTCCTTTGTATTTCGATGTCAACGGTTTCTCCAGCAACTGGCCACCATAGGTGCATTGCACATCGTTGTAGCGGAAGGCGGCGGTGGCGTCCAACTCGTCGGTGAAGTCATAAGAAGCATCGACTTGGATTGTATGCGAATAGGAACGACCGTTCAGATTGGTGATATGGATGGCCATTGGGTCGCTGTCGTAATCGACAACTGCTTGATTAAGAAAGTGCGTGTAGTATTCTTCCAAATTGATTTTAAGGAAACGGTCGCCCATCGGCAAGGTAAAGGCGGCCGAAAGACCGCTGTTCCAAGCCTCTTCCATGGAGAGATGGCTGTCGATAGCCAATGTGCGGCCCGACGAGAGCAGGTAGTGGTTCTCAGCAAGGGCATGGGGCGAGCGGTAGCCTTTGCCTGTCGAAAGACGCAGAGACACCCAGTCGGCAGGGGTCCATTTGACGTGCAGGCGGGGTGTTGCAAAAGCACCGTGGAGGTTGCTATAGTCAGCACGCAGGCCTGCCATCACTGTCAACTTGTGCGATGGTTTGAAGGTATACTGAGCATAGACGCCCGGAATGGTCTCGAAAAGGGTGTCGTTATTCAAATTCAGTCGGTCGACCATCTTATCGGCCGACAGGCTCAGGCCTGCAGAGATGGAATGAATGAAGTCAAATTCACGTTCGTACATCAATTGAGCATAAAGATTATCGTGGCGATTGGCATAGTGTTTGGCACCAAACAGTCCATCCAATTCGTAGCTGTTGACTGTGGCCATAAAGGCAACATTGGAGTTGTGCTCGGGATTGATGATATAGGCATGTTTCATATAGCCTTCATAGCGACGTCCGTCGAGTAACACGCGGAAGGGATTGGCCACGCTGAGCAGCTGGCCACCTTCGCGACTTTCGTCCAACAGCCCAACACCCCAATGGCCGATATAGCGGCCTTTCATCATATACCAGCGACTTTGCAGGTGCAATTGCTCGATGGCAGGTGTGTCGTGCCACAGGTCGCCGTTCTCGTCACTGTGACCAAAATCTTTCTCGTAGTGTGCCAGCAACTCGCCGCTGAGATACTTGCCGATATGCTTGTTGGCCACCAGGTTGCCTTCCATTTTTCTGTGACTGTCGCCATAAAGGTTGAACACGACACCTTCTTCATCCTCGGGCTTCAAGTAATCAACATTGATTTGTCCTGTAACACTTTGAAATCCATTCTTTACCGACGAGGCACCTTTGCTCACCGAGATGCTTTGCATCCAGGCACCTGGGACATAACTCAACGAGTAGGGCATGGCGGCACCACACAGGTTGGGCAACTGCTCGGTCAGCATCTGTACATATTGGCCGCTCAATCCCAACAGTTTGATTTGGCGGGCACCCACCGCAGCGTCGCTGTAGTTGACATCGACGCTGGCATTGTTGACAAAGCTCTCGCCCAGGTTGCAGCAGGCGGCGCGAAAGAGTTCGTCCTGCCCCAGTTTCAGTCCGTTCTCGGCGGTGTTGAGCCGTTGCACCTTGTGTCGGTGAGCGCTGACCGAGGCGGCTTTGAGGGTGGTGGCGGTGTCGGATTGTGCCCACAGGTGGAGTGCCGGCAGCAAAGCCAAGCAGAGTATGATAGCTTTCTTCATGTTTGTTATTCGACCTTTATCTGTCATTATGACGGTTACTAACTTGATTCCAGACGGTTACAAAAAAGGCAACCGTGCTGTTGCGTCGGCAAAAATAGTGACTACTTTTTGCAACTTGGTGTCATTGTTTGCCCTCCATTGGTTTTGTTTTTGTATTTTTGCACCATCAAATCAAGGTGACAAATACAATATCAAACAAACTATCGATATGAAAACAAGACTGTTCGCTATCGTCATTGCCGCCATGCTGCTGTCCGTGGCATGCAAGAAACAGGTGCAAACGACTCCTGAAAACATCCAGACGGTTGCTCTCGAGGAGAACTCGTCCGACTTTGTGAACATCACCGATGTGGTGCCCGACGTCATCTTGGAGATACGCTATTTCGGCACCTACAACTTCATGGGCACTCGTGTCGACGGCTACCTGCAACCCACCGCATTGCTCACCCGCCAGGCTGCCGACAGCCTTCGTGTCGTCAGCGACGAGCTGAAAGCACAGGGCTACCGCCTGAAAATCTACGACGCCTATCGTCCCCAGACAGCTGTCGACCATTTTGTCCGCTGGGGCAAAGACCTTGGCGACACGACGATGCGTTGCTACTTCTATCCCGATGTCGACAAGAGCCAGCTCTTCGTGCTCGACTATATCGCCGAGAAGAGCGGCCACTCGCGCGGCTCGACGCTCGACCTGACGCTCTTCGACATGAACAGCGAGAAGGAGGTGGACATGGGCGGCACCTTCGACTGGTTCGGCCACGAGAGCCATCCCAACTGCGGCGGCGATCCCGAGACACAACAGTATCGCAAGAACGACACCATCACCGCCGAACAGTTCCGGAACCGTATGCTGCTGCGTACAGCCATGATGAACCACGGATT
>CAJOQB010000105.1 GCA_905236405.1 uncultured Bacteroidales bacterium | reverse complement strand
TGTGCCCAAAAGCATAAACAGCACACTAACCTGCTGGTTTTTAATCTTCATATCCTTGTTTTGATAAAGGGGGTTAACAAGCACCCCTGTGTTAGTAACGATTGCAAAAGTACGAAGAAAAATCAATACTCCAACTTTTTTCTGTTTTTTTCCTCTTGGGACAAAACAAGGACATCAAAAGAGAGCATGCATCTATTTGTTATAAATGGGAAATCAAGATGACCACTTTGTCCCGTTTGATGACTTCGAGATTCTTGAGGAACTGCTCGCGGGATTGACTATCCATCCAAGCTGTGGGCTCGTCAAACACCAATACGGGAGCCTCACTGTAGAGTTGGCGAGCCAAGGCGACACGCTGCCACTGTCCCATACTAAGTTCCTCCCCCTGATAGAACTGACGGCCCAACGGGGTATCCATCCCCTTGGACAACCGTTCGATGACAGGCATGGCCTCACTCATTTCAGCAGCACGTTGAAGCCGCTCTTCATCACCCAAATGATGGATGTCACCAAACTCGATGTTTTGCCGTGCGGTGAAATAGAAACGGACATGGTCTTGGAAGATGGCACTGATATTGTGCCGCAGCTCCTCGAGGTCGAATTGACGGATATCAATGCCATTGATAAGGATGCGACCGTCGTCGGGATCATAAAGACGCAGCAGTAGTTTGAGGAGAGTAGTCTTGCCAAAACCGTTCTCACCTTGTAGGCAGGTCACCTCTCCCTTCACACACCGCAGCGAGAAATGCTGTAGCACTGGTCGCTGTGCCTTGCCAGCCTGATAGTCGGGATCGGCACTCTGTTCTGTCGACTGGACAGCAGGGTAACGAAAGGTGATATCGTCGAACACCACCGAATCCACTTGTCGAGGGAAAGCGACAGGATGATCGGGTGAAGTGATAGTTGGTCTCAACTCCATGAACTCAAAAAGATTGCCCATAAAAAGTTTGCTATCGTATAATCCAGCAACAGCGGTAGCCATGGTTTGAAGGCTCTGCTGCCCCCGACGGAAAGCCTCGAAGAGCATGACAAAAGAACCGACAGTTATGGCACCTGCCACCGTCTCTCGACAAAGGAAGACTACAATCAGCATCAGGGCAGCCGTCTCCAATATAGCTGAGAGAACATCGCTGACTGCTATGCGTCGCGAGATGGACAACAGCTTGTCGACCAACTCACGACGGATGGCAACAAACTGCTGACGGAAGAAATGCCCCAACCCAAAGGCTCGTGTCTCCTTGGCATAGGCGCTGTTGGTCAGCAAGGCGGCCAAGTAATGGGTACGACGGGTCAACTGGGTACTCTCGCGGCGGAAAGAGAAGACCCTCCGCGACTTGACCAAACGGACAATAAAAGTGGGGATGATGGCCACAATCATGACCACCAACGTGAGACACGAGGCCGTGGCCAGCATGGTGACCACACCGACAATGCTGATGGCGCTGCCCACAAAGTTGGTGAAGTCGTCCAGGATGCGGATGGGTCGGAAATTGGCCTCCTGTTGGGCACGATGGAAAGTGTCGTGATAGTCGGGATTGTCGTAGTAAGCCATATCGAGCGACACCGAGTGCGACTGTATCTGGTCGCTGATGTAGTCGATGAGTCGCTGGGTGAGTTTGTCGCTATTGACAATCGAGAGGATGCCCACCAAACGACCAAGGAAGAATATAGCTGCAAAGAGAGACACGGCGACAGGGATAGAGAGGACGACGACCTCGCTGTTGTTTTGCAGCGTCGCCTGCACCGAGTCGACAATCTGAGCCAATATGTAGAGGTTGGCCAACGGCAGCAAACTGCCGACAGCGGTATAGACAATCTTCAGCACAAACCCTTTGGCGTCGCACCGATAGACCAGTCGTAGTGCATTCAAAAGCACATGGTTCTGTTTTCTCTCTTTCATGGCTTTTGCTATGTGACGATTATTTCTGTTTTACCACATGAAGGGTGTTGTTCTCATAGCGAATCACCTTCACACGGGTACCTTTGTCGATAAAGGAAAGCTCGCTGACCGCATCGTAGGTCTTGCCGTCGATGGTCACCTTGCCTGCCGGACGCAGGATGGTAGTCGCCTCACCCTCGGCACCCACCAACTGCTGGCTTGTCTGCTCGGCGATGGTATAACCCTCGTTAGCATCCTGCACCTCGTTGAGTGCCAATCCGCCGAAGAGATGACTCTCAAACAGCCGTTTGGCTAAATACATCGACAGCGGCAACGCCACCAACAATGCCAGCACCACCACCAAGAAGCTCTCGGCCATGGTGTTGCTCGGGACAAACGAGAAGTCGAAACCGATGTTGCCCACCATGCTGAAAGCCAAGCCCACAACGACACAGATGATGCCACTCACACCCGCCACGCCGAAGCCCGGGAAGGCAAACAGCTCCAAGACGATGAGCCCCACACCCACAATGAAGAGCAGTATCTCCCAGTTGGCCGCCAAGCCCTCCAAATAGAGCGGAGCGAAATAGAGCAAAGCGCCCAATATGGCCATCACCAACGGGAAACCGATACCCGGCGAATGGAGCTCGAAGTAGATGCCGCCGATAATCAGCATAATCAGCAAACCACTGACAATGGGGTTAATCAGGAAACCAATCACCTTTTGGATAAAGGTGTAACGCTGTTCCTGTATGGTGTATTCCTTGACGCCTGCATGTTTCAACACCTCACGGATGTTCTCACACTCCGCCTCACAGTAGCCGTTGGCGATAGCCTCTTGCGTGGTGAAGGCCAACACCTTGCCGCTGTCGCTGATGCCAGCCACATGGATGTCGGGATCCACCATAGCTTCAGCAATGTCGGGTCGGCGTCCGCGACTCTCGGCGGTGCTTCTCATCAACGACCGCATATAGCTTTGATACTTGTCGGGTTGGACGTTGCCACTTTGATCCACCACCGTGGCGCTGCCTATCGACGAGCCGCTGTGCATATAGATGCTGTCGCAAGCGATACAAATCAAGGCGCCTGCCGATGCAGCGTTGTTGTCGATGAAAGCATATACCGGTATCTCCGACTGCAAGAAAGCGGTACGGATTTTGTCGGCATCGTCGAGAGTGCCGCCAAAGGTATTGATTTTCACCACCACCAAGTCGGCCTTGCTTTCCTTGGCTTCGGCCATAGCCAGTTCCACCCGCTTGGTGGCCGGCGGAGCGATGTTCTCCTCGATACTGAAAGAGTAGACCTTGGTCGGTTTGTCTTGGGGTGTCTGTTTGTCTTGTTGTGCCCAAACACAGCAGGGCAGCAAGAACAATAATATGAAAAGAAAATGCTTCATATATTATATAGGTGTTATTTCTTGAAATGTTTCTTGACAAACTGGTGCAAACCGCTTACCGTATGGTTCATATACTTCTTGATAGAGTTACGGAATTCGACAAAGAGGGCCGCATTCGACGCCACCATCTCGCCACCGAACAGCCATTGGTCGCCACCCTCGAAGTCGCACACCTTGCCGCCTGCCTGTTGGACGATAAAAGCGCCAGCCGCCACATCGTAAGGCTTCAAACCATACTCATAGAAACCGTCGAAACGGCCACACGCCACATATACCAAATCGGCTGCAGCACTACCCATCCGTCGCAACCCGTGGGTCTGCCGCATGGTCCATTCAAGGTATTTCATATATTGCGGCAACCGTCCAAAGTCGGTGTAAGGGAAACCCGTAGCTATCAATGCGTCGTTCATCGTCGGGGCATTCGACACATGGATGGGCTTGCCGTTGAGATAGGCGGCACCACCCTTGTAGGCATAGAAACACTCCTTGTTCCACAGCTCGTACACCACACCCATCACCATCTCCTCACCCTGTCTCAACCCTATGCTGACACAGGTGACAGGCAAACCGTGGATGAAATTGGTCGTGCCGTCGAGCGGGTCGACAATCCACACCATCTCCTCGTCGCCCTGATGTGTGGCGGTACCCTCTTCGGCGATGAAACCCGACTGGGGCAACAGCTCCTTCAACCGAGCCACGATGCGACGCTCGCTCTCTTTGTCGAATTGGGTCACATAGTCGTGCACCCCCTTGGTCTCCTTGGCAATCTCGCCGATTTGCAGCCGCTGCTCTCTCAGGTAGTCACCCACCTCCATAGCCAGCAGACAAACATCCTTGCAGAGTGCCTTGTAATCGATTTCGCTCATTGTTTCCTTATGCGTTTGTTACCGTATCTTTGCTTCTCGAATGGCATCAAAAGTGTGCCAAACGAAGTGCAAAAGTACAACTTTTTCATCACGTGGCGTTTTTTTAGTACCTTTGCATCCCACCTTCTCCATTCATAAAGCTATGAAACAAGTGATACTTAGAGCATTGGAACCTTCCGACATCGACATCATCTATCGATGGGAGAACGACCCATCCATATGGGAACACAGCGTGACACACCTCCCTTTCTCGCGTCATCTGCTCACACAGTATCTTATGGAGAACACCGATAACGACATCTATGTCTCCAAACAGTTGCGATTGGTGGCCGAAGATGCCGACAGCCACACCGCCGTCGGCTGCGTCGACCTTTTCGACTTCGACCCCTACCACCGCCGAGCCGGCTTAGGCCTGCTCGTCGACAGCCGCCTTCGCGGACAGGGGTATGGACAAGCCACGCTCAACGCCCTCGTCCCCTTCTGCCATGAACGGCTGCAGCTCCACCAGCTCCATGGTATCGTCTCCACCCATAACACGGCCAGCCTCCACACCTTCCAGCAATGCGGTTTCCAACCCCACGGCACCCTCCCCCACTGGCTCCACACGCCCCAAGGCTGGGTCGACGCCGTGTTTCTTTCCTTAATACTCGAATGACATGCAAAAAATCATCGACTTTGTCCGCCAATATCGTGGCCTCTCCATCGCCGCTGGCAGCCTGCTGTTGGCATTGATTCTCCTCCTTGTCGGACGCGGCATCCTCCACCGTCAGAAGCTCCACATCAACGAGCCGGTGGCCATCTACATCCCCTCCGGCTCCACCTTCGACCAACTGGTCGACAGCCTCGAGGCACACGACTGCATCACCGACCCCGCCGTCTTCCGCAGCATGGCCCGTGCCCGTCATCTCACCGAGCACGTCAAGAGCGGACGCTATCTGCTCCAACCCGGCATGAGCCTCTACCAAGTGGTCAACAAACTCTATTGCGGCAACCAAGACGCCGTCCGTCTGACCATCAACAAACACCGCACCAAAGCCCACCTGTGCGAGTTCCTCGGTCGAAAACTCGAGATGAGCGGCGACACACTCCTCGCCCTTCTCGACGACAGCGCCTTCTGCAGCCGCTACGAATCCACCCCCAACACCATCATCGCCCTCTTCATACAAAACACCTACGACATCTACTGGAACACCACCCCCGAGAAACTCCTCGACCGTATGCAGAAAGAATACAACCGTTTCTGGACGCCCCTCCGCCAAGGGCAATGCTCCGACTTGGGTCTCTCGCCCGTCGAGATCATCACCCTTGCCAGCATTGTCGAGGAAGAGACCAACGCCGACGAAGAGAAGCCCCTCATCGCCAGCGTCTACCTCAACCGACTGCGGCAAGGCATGCCCCTGCAAGCCGACCCCACACTGAAATATGCTGTGGGCAACTTCACGCTGCGTCGTCTTCTCAACCGGCACACCACCGTCGACAATCCCTACAACACCTATATGTATAAAGGACTCCCACCAGGGCCCATCTGCATCCCCTCCATCGCCAGCATCGATGCCGTGCTCGAGAACCATCGCTCCGACTATCTCTATTTCTGTGCCAAGGAAGACATGAGCGGACGGCACAACTTCGCCCGCAACGCCGACGAGCACGCCGCCAACGCCGCCCGATTCCATCAGGCGCTCAACAGCAAAGGCATCTACAAATAGCCCCTACCTTATCCCCAGTTTGTTGAGGTATTGCCCGTTGTGGCTCTTCAGCAACGCCTGCTTGATTTGCGGGTGCAGCTCGCGTTTGTAGTAAAAGAAAAGGAGATTCTGTTCGCGCTTCTCGTTGGGATGCACCGCCACGTATATCGGCTTCATCGTCGCAGGGTTGATGCCCGTATAGTACATCTCGGTGGCCAGCGTCATCGGCGTGGGGGTAAAGTCCTGCACCTGCTCCAACCGATAGCCCAACCGTTTCATCTCCACCGCCAGCTCGGCCATGTCGCCCAAGCGGCAACCCGGATGGGAACTGATGAAGTAAGGTATCAGCTGATAGCGCAACCCCGCCTTGCGACAGATGTCGTCAAAGTCACGCTTGGTTCTTACAAAGAGGTCGAACGAGGGTTTCCGCATGGCCTCCAGCACCGTGGGCGACGTATGCTCGGGCGCCACCTTCAGCCGACCGCTGACATGATGAGTCACCACCTGACGGAAATAGTCGAACCCTCCGTTCTGCTGGGTGAAGAGGTCGTAGCGGATGCCGCTGCCGATAAAGAGGTGCTTCACCCCAGGATGAGCCGCCACCCGTTGGTAGAGTTTCGTCAGATGGGTGTGGTCGCTGTCGAGGTTGGGACAATGCGACGGATGGATGCAGCTGTAACGGGTGCAACGGCGACACAACTCGCGGTTGCGTCCCCCCATGCGGTACATGTTGGCCGACGGACCGCCCAAGTCGCTGAGGGTGCCGTGGAAATCGGGTTGCTGCACAATCTTGTCCACCTCGCGGAGTATCGACTCCTCGCTGCGGCTCACCACCTGTTTGCCCTGATGAGCCGAGATGGTGCAGAACGAGCAGCCGCCGAAACAGCCGCGATGGGTGTTGACAGAGAACTTGATCATCTCGAAAGCCGGTATCGCCCCCCGCTTCTTGTAATTCGGATGAGGCTGCCGCATGTAAGGCAGGTCGAACGAATGATCCAGCTCTGCCTCGGTGAAAGGAGCATCAGGAGGGTTCACCACCACTATACAGTCGTCGTAAGGTTGCACCAGCATGTCGCATTCCACCTTGTTGCTCTCCAGCTCGATGAAATGGAAGTTCTCGGCATGAGCCCGTTTTGATTTCAGGCACTCGGCAAAGGAATGCAGCACCCTTGTACGAGGTTGCCGACGGAAGTCCTCCAACCAGTCGAGCGAGGCACGGAACACCTGTTGCGGCAACGCCTGCAACTCCTCCAACGAAGCGCCGCTGTCGAGCATCTGCGCCATCCTCACCGTCAGCCGCTCCCCCATGCCGTAGGTCAGCAGGTCGGCAGGCGTGTCCACCATGATGGAGGGAAACAGACGGTCGTCCCAATAGTCGTAGTGTGCCAGCCGTCGCATCGACGCCTCGATGCCGCCGATGACCACCGGCACCGAAGGATAGAGTTGTTTCAGTAAGCGACTGTAGACATAGGTGGCACGGTCGGGACGGAAGCCCGCCTGGCCGCCCGGCGTGTAGGCGTCGTCATGGCGCAGGCGTCGAGCCGCCGTGTAGTGGTTCACCATCGAATCCATGCAACCCGAAGTCACCGCAAAGAACAGCCGCGGAGCGCCGAATTTGCGGAAGTCGCGCAGGTCGTCCCTCCAGTTGGGTTGGGGGATGATGGCCACACGAAACCCCGCATCCTCCAAGCAACGCCCCAACACAGCGGCACCGAAGCAGGGGTGGTCGACATAAGCGTCGCCGCTCACGATGACCACATCGACCGCCGTCCAGCCGAGACGCTTCACCTCGTCGAGGGTTATAGGGAGAAAATGTGCCATGACGAACCCATAACGGCAAGATGCCGCCGATATTGTCTGCTATGGTTACATTGGGGAATTGCAGTTACTTTTTCAACCCATCCGCCTCGACAACGGTCGCAAGGGCCTCGTAGGAAAGAAGTCGACAACGAAGTAAACTAACTGTCTTATACTGAAATAGGTTGACACATTTAGGAACAAAATAAATGTGTTAAAGTAT
>CAJOQB010000104.1 GCA_905236405.1 uncultured Bacteroidales bacterium | reverse complement strand
GGTTGCCCAAAGCAGGGATGACGTTGAAGTAGCCTTGGTCGGTCACGATGGCGTCGTCGGTGCCGTGGATGTGCATCATGCGGACGGGGCAGACGGGCGGCGTGTCGGCATAGGGCAGCGTTATCAATCCGCTGACGGCGGCAAAGGCGGCAAAGCAGTCGCCGTGTTCGATGGCCATGCGGTGAGTCATGAATCCGCCCATGCTCATGCCGGTCAAGAATACACTGTCGTTATTGATGTTGAACGCATTCCGCACGCTGTCCATCATGGCCAGCAGGAAGCCCGGGTCGTCCACTTCGTTTTGGATTTCCAACGGAAAGCCCATGACATTGATGGTCATGTGGGCGTTCCACGTTCTGCCCATGTCGAAGGAGAAACCGCCCATCGAGGCCACATAGGGGAGCGCCTCGGGCACGACCACCATCCAACCATAGTGGTTGGCAAACTGTTGGATGAACGGCGTCGAGCTGTAGCGATCGATGCTGTCGTGCAACCCATGGAGGTAGACGAGGACGGGCATCGAATGGTCGGTCGGCATGTTCGAGGGGGTGATGCAGAGGTATCGTCTCGACTGGCCGTCCCACGTCATTTGGCGGACGGAGCCCTGTCCATTGGCGAACATGGGGAGCAAAACGCAGCAGGCGATGCAAAGGATTGTTCGGTATAAAGGTTTCATAGACATGATGTTTTATTGTTGTTGGTACGATTTGGGGTCATGTGATTCGGCTGCAAAGATAGAAATATTTGTCACAATATCGGAATCTCGAAAGATTGTCATAAAAAAGTCAGAGTTAAGTCAGACTTACATCAGAGTCACATCAGACTTAGAAAGTCAGAGCGATAGCCTTTTTGCCCTCACAAAACGACGATGCAAAAGTACAACCATCGCATTGCGGTCTACGAATTTTTTTGAAAAATTTTTTCGAGCGTTAACGAGGTGGGACAGTTGGACAGTTGGGACAGTTAAAAATAGAGGCTGTCTAATAAATAATTCTTCATTAATCGGGAATAATTCGTATTTTTGCAATCGCATATGATATCAATTCATCACAAAGATGGACGGCATTAAAAGTATAAATATTAAGAATTTCAGGGGAATAGACTCTTTGACAATGGATGATTTCTCCAGAGTGAATGTGTTCCTCGGTCAAAATAATTCAGGAAAAACAACAATGCTTGAGGCAATAGCGATGTTGATGAGTATGTCAAATCCAGACGTGCCTCAGGCCATCAACGCCGTGCGAGCCCGCAAACCATTCAGTAACTTTATTGATGTTCAGTATTTTTTCAACAACTTGGATGTCACGACTCCACCGGAGGTAAAGGCAGAACTGTCGGACGGTAGTTTCCGACATCTAACGTTAGCCTTGTCATACGTGTTTGACGAGTTGGCCGACCCGAAGAATGAACCACAGCAACAAATGGGTGCCGTAAAATATGTCAACACGTTGGAGATGAATTTTGAGATCGCCAAAGGTACGACAAGACAAAGCCATAAGAGTTGGTTGCGAGTAAATCCTCAGGGATTGGTTGTAAATCGAAAAGTAGCAGACGGATACTTGGAGAATAAGAGGGCATGGCTGACTCCATCTGATTTGATGACGAGCAATCTGGCCAACGATTTGGCAGAGCTGTTTAAACGGAATCGGAAAGACACGATTTTGGCCTTGCTGAAGTTGTTTGACACACGTATTAACAGCATCGAAATACTGACGGATGATATATATATTGGATTTGAAAGTATGTCTCAGATGCTGTCGGTCAGTATGATGGGAGATGGTCTTCGCCGTTATCTGAATATTGTGGCGAGTGCTGCCAATCCGCTCATTGACATTTTGCTTATTGACGAAATTGACAACGGACTTCATTATTCCGTCTATAAAAAACTATGGCAAGCTTTGTTTGCGTTGGCAGAAGCAAGCAACAAGCAGATATTTGTCACTACTCATAGTAAGGAAACGCTTGGCCATCTGAACAAGATGCTTGAGGAACATGTTGAATATCAGCAAGAACTTCGCATATTTACATTAGAGAAAACTCGTTTGAAAGGGTATCAGGCATATCGGTTGACCTATAATGGTCTACAAGAGGCTACTGCAAACGATATAGAATTAAGAAGCATTGTGCTATGAAAAAAGAATTCAATATCTTTGTGGAAGGAGTGGCCGATGCCCGTTTTATCAAGCAGTATATTGGACATTTGTATGGTGATGTGGTGGATGATGAGCGTTTGGTAATTCTCAAGGGGTGGGATAACTTGAAAACTGAGGCCACGGCTATTCGCATGCATTCCATGTCAGCAAACGGTGGTGTGAACCTTGTCATTGTTGATACCGACAAAGATTTTCAGATTCGAAAAGATGAAATAGCGAAATGGCAACAGGCAAACAAGGTTCAATTTGAATTATTCCTCCTGCCAAACAATCATGATGCCGGCACGCTAGAAGACCTATTGGAGAACATCATCAACCCGAACAACCGCCCCATCTTCGACTGCTGGGAGCATTACGAGCAAGAGTTGGTGCAGACAGTTATTCCCGGCCGTACGCCACCGCCCCTTACCACACCGGCCAAGAAAACCAAGATATATGGTTACCTCGAAGCCCTGTTGGGAGAAACGAAGAGTCAAAAAGAGTTGATAAAAGAAGCCAACCGCAACTACGAGAATCCCCAGCACTGGAATCTGGATGCTAAATATCTGAGACCATTGAAAGCTTTTATCCAAAACAATATCAGCAATGAGGAAACAAATTGACAACAAGCAGAGAAACAACATGGCATTCACCATGATAGACCTT
>CAJOQB010000103.1 GCA_905236405.1 uncultured Bacteroidales bacterium | reverse complement strand
CGGTCTCGACATCACCACCGACGACATTGTGCAGATTGCCGCTTTCCGCATCCGTGGCGGTGTCTATATCGGACGCCCCGAGGACACTCTCAACCTGTTGATACGCACTTCGCTGCCACTGCCCGAGATGTTGGGCACTGTCGTCAATCCCCTTATTGAGCCCTATCGGGAGGCCGAGGCGAAGGGCACGCTCCTCGAAGCGGACGAGGGGCTGCGGCAGTTCCTCGACTTCTGTCAAGGGTTGCCCTTGGTGGGCCATAATGTGGAGTACGACTACCGTATTCTTCAATACAACCTGATGCGTCGATGCCATCGTTACGACTTGGAACAGATTCACCCCCAATACTATGACACGCTCAAAGCGGCTCGACTGTTCTATCCCCAGATGGGCAGCCACAAACTGAAGGACCTTATCGCCGAGTTGAAGATAGAGGGCGAGAACTCGCACATGGCTGACGACGACGCTTTGGCCACTGTCCGGCTGGCTTTTCATTTGGCCGAACAAGCGGAAGCCGTTGCACCGCAGCAGCAAGCGTTGCTTAGACAATACGACAAGGAGCGGGCGATGCTTCGTGACAACTATACTCATATCTATCATGACATCTGTCGTATGCGATACCCCGATGTCGATGCTGTAGGCGACAGTCCGTTGTTGTTGGATGCGCTTGTTCGTAGCTATACCCTTATGGAAAAGGGCAATCGCTATCATCCTGTCGACAAGTTGCCGTATCTGCTCTCTTTTATTCGTCACCATTTCCGCCATCATAACATGCCCTCCACATTGCCCGGACAGCTCGACCTCTTCATGCCCGTCCTATCCACTCTCCGCGAGAGCGACTTGGTGGGGTCGGATGTCGGCATGGACATCGACGGACGACAGGTGGTGATATCCACCATCCACAAGGCCAAGGGGTTGGAGTTCGAGAATGTCATTGTGTTCAATGTCGTCGAAGGGCGGTATCCCCATTTCTTCAACAGTCGCTACCCCGACCGTAATGCCCGTGACCAAGAGGATGCCCGCAAGCTGTATGTGGCTGTCACCCGTGCCAAGAAGCGGCTTGTCATGGTGGTGCCCAAGAATCAGTCGTGTCGCAGCAATACGGGCGAGTGGTACATGAAACGCTGCAATCCATCGCCGTTCTTGAATCCGATTGCCTCGCTTTTCGACATCGAAGAGAGTGACAACGACCACTACAACGAGCAGTTGTTCCTCAGTCAGACCCATGTCGCCTGTTGGCGTTTCGAGGTGAGCCATATTGCTGACGGAAACGTCTATGGCATTCTCAATGAGGACGGTGGTGATGTGGTGCGTGTCGATTTCACCGCCTACAACCCCTATGGCAGTTGGTCGTGGATGCTGCGTGCCCTCGGCGTGGGTACGGTGCTCAATCTGGTGCAGCCCAAACGGCAGGGCGACACCGTATGGGCCGACCTTTATATTTATGAGCCGGACTATTTGGTGCCGACCACCGATATTACCGGTTGTCTGAAAGACTATGGCGACTCGTCGTTCCATCACTTGTTAGGCAAGATGAAGTCGGCGGCACCCAACCGCCACTTCCTGTTGGGAAACCTGGTAGGCAAGTTTCTTGACGACGAGGTGTTCCATCGGTCGGTCAGCTACGAGGAGAGCCATCAGGACTTCTTCGACAAGAACATGTTGTACTACACCCGCAGCACCGAAGACGCAGAGTTCAATCCCGACGAGTTCGATGCACAGGCCCGTCGGCAACGTGACAACATACACACGATATTCACCCAGTTGATGCCTACCATCCAAGGCTATCGCGACGGTCAGTCGGTCCTCGAACCGTCGTTCCTCTGCCAGATGTTGGGGCTTGAGGGACGTATGGACTTCTTGCAAAGCGACTTTACAGTGTTGCTTGAACAGAAGTCTGGCAAATGTGACGAATTCAATGGTATGCGTTCGAAATTAGAGCATCGAGCTCAGTTGCTTCTGTACCGAGCCATCCTTCATTTCAATTTTAATATTCCATCCGACGCCATCGCCAGCCACACGCTCTATACCCGTTATCCCAATGGACTGATTGCCGAGTCGCCCGATGCCGCTGTGCTCTATCGGGCTCTCTGCGTTCGCAACGCTTTGGTGTGTCGGCTTAAACGATATATGGAGCCTCAGGGACTCGACTTCCTTGACACGTTGCAGCCCTCGGACCTTCCTCACGACAGTGGCAGGTTCTACACCCAATACCAATTGCCTGTAATCCAATCGATACTTGACCCCATACGGAATGCCAGTCCGTTGGAACGCAGCTATTTCAAACGTTACTTCCAGTTTGCGTTGCGAGAAGACTGGATTGAGATGATGGGCGTTCCTCGCACCGACGAGTATGGACAGGCGGCTTTGTGGCTGATGCCTGCCAGCGAGAAACGCAACGGTGGTCGGTTGCTCGACAACCTTACGCTCGAATCGATGCTTGACAAAGACTCGAGGCCTGTCGTCGACCGTGGTCAGGCAGTAGCACAGCTGGTATTGCAGTTGCCCGAGAACCATATAGACTCCAATTTCCGTCAGGGCGACCGTGTGGCCCTATATTCCTATCATCCCTTCACCGACAACGAACAGTTCGGTTCGCG
>CAJOQB010000102.1 GCA_905236405.1 uncultured Bacteroidales bacterium | reverse complement strand
GGTTTGGTGAAGATGGTGGATGCCGAAACGGGACGCGAGCGATGGGTGGATACCTCCAGCGCCGCTTTGCGTCGCAACTATGCCGCGTTGAGTGCCCAGCGTCAGTTGCAGCTGCAGCAGATGCTGAAGAAATACGGCATCGATTCGGTAGAGATAGAGACGGGACAAGACTTTGTCAAGCCGCTCACCAAGTTGTTTGATATGAGACAATAGGCAATAATAAAAGAAAGAATAATGAAACGATTATTTGTCCTACTGACTATTGCTATGCTTCCCTGCTTCCCGTTGATGGCACAAAATGTGTCGTCGCATTGGGATACATCGGGCGTTTCGTTAGGCAGCAAGGCGACAGTCACCATCGGCGACCAGATTGATTTGGTGATAAGTGTCGTCGATACCAAGATGAACCCCTATATCTTTCCTGCTCCCGACCAGATAGCACTCTCGAAACTCGAGGTGATTGGCCAGCGTTACGATACGGTACAAAGAGGTCAGCAAGTAACTGTCAGCCAGCATACCACCGTCACCTCGTTCGACGAGGGAACCTATTCGACCGGAGCATTGACCATCCAAGTGGGTGCCTCTATTGTGGGAGTCGACAGCTTGATGCTCACAGTCAATGATGTGGCCAATGTCGACACCACCAAAGCCGAAATCAAAGGCATTGCTCCCATCATGCGTGAACCTTATACGTTTTGGGAACTGTTCCGATGGGTGTTGCTGCTCATTGTGGTAGCGGGATTGGTGTGGTTGGTGTTCTTCATTCGAGAGAAAATCAAGAAGCGAGAACCCATCATTGTCCGTCCTGCCGCACCTCCTGTGCCTGCCGACCGCGAAGCCCTCGACAATCTGGAATCGTTGCGGGTCAAGAGCCTCTGGCAGAGCGGAAAAGCAAAAGAGTATCATACCGAGTTGACCGACATTGTGCGTCGATATATCTGTCGTCAATATGATATCGAGACAGCCGAGATGACCAGCGACCAAACGCTTGAGGCTTTCCACGACAACAAAGTGTGTGACGAGGAAAACTACTCATTGTTGCGTCAGATTCTCCGCACAGCCGATATGGTGAAGTTTGCCAAAGCCGAACCGCAGCCATATGAGCACGACCAAGCGATGAAGAATGCTGTACAGTTTGTCGAAACTACTGCTGCCAAGTCGAACAACCAGTCGAATGCTGACGGCGGTGACCATTTCGAAGATGTTCAGAAAGAGGAATCAACAGAATCGAATAACTAAAGAAGAGATATGTTTCACAATATAACACTCGTCCACCCTTGGCTCCTGTTAGGATTGGCTCTTGTGCCGTTGCTGATTGTCTGGTATGTGTGGCGATACAGGAAACAGGAACCCACTCTCCGCATTTCGGACATGAGCCTTATGGAGGGCAGCCAACCCACATTGCGACAGCGGCTGCGTCCGTTGCTCTATGTTTTGCGTTTGGCGGCTGTGGCGTTGCTTGTGGTTGCTTTGGCTCGACCGCAACGACAGATGAGTCGCGAGGAGATGCAGGTAGAGGGTATCGATGTGGTGTTGGCAATGGACATCAGCGGCTCGATGATGGCCGAAGATTTCCGCCCCAACCGTTTGGAGGCAGCCAAGAAAGTGGCCGCCTCGTTCATCGAAGGCCGCAAGGACGACCGTATCGGTTTGGTGGTGTTTGCAGGTGAGGCGTTCACCCAAATACCGTTGACCATCGACCATCACGTTTTGCTCGACCAGTTGAGTCGCGTCAAGACGGGCATCATCAAGGACGGAACCGCTATGGGTGATGGATTGGCTACTGCCGTCAACCGATTGAAAGACAGTCAAGCCAAAAGCAAAGTGATTATCCTGCTGACCGACGGTATCAACAATCAAGGGTCGGTCGACCCCCAAAACGCTGCCGAGATTGCTGCTCTCTATGACATCCGTCTCTATACCATCGGTGTGGGTACCCGAGGATCGGCTCCCTATCCTTTCAAAGACCAATTTGGTCGCACCGTCTACCAGAATGTTCCTGTCGAGATTGACGAGCAATTGCTTACTTCGATGGCCGAAGCCACCAAAGAGGGCAAGTATTTCCGTTCCACCAACAAACAGTCGCTCGAGAATATCTTTGCCGAGATTGACCATATGGAAAAGACAAAGGTCGATGTGACCCGCTACGAGAACAACAAGGACATCTATCTCCCGTTGTTGCTTCTGGCGTTAGGTTGTTTGGGTTTGGAACTGGTTCTTCAACTTCTCTATTTTAAAAACTAATCTGTTATGATTCATTTCGAACATCCCAACATACTTTATCTACTGCTGCTGATTGTGTTGTTTACAGCACTTTTCGTTTGGATGCGTTATCGACGCAAACAGCAGCGTCTGCGTTTTGCTGACGAGCCGTTGTTGCGACAACTGTCTCCAATGGAGTCGCAACGTCGTCCTGTGGTGAAGTTCGCTTTGTTGATGTTGGCTCTTGCCTGCTTGATTATCGCATGGGCCAATCCGCAAGTGGGCACCAAGATGGTGAAAGCCGAACGTGTGGGTGCCGATATCGCCATCTGTATGGATGTCAGCAACAGTATGATGGCCGAGGATATTTCTCCCAACCGATTGGCACGAAGCCAGAAAGCGGTAAGCACGCTGCTTGACAAGTTGGGTAGCGACCGCATCAGCATCGTGGTGTTTGCCGGTAGTGCCTTCATCCAGATGCCGCTCACCAACGACTATGCCGCCGCCAAGATGTTTATCGACCAGACGTCGCCCACCATGATTAACACGCAAGGCACCGCCATTGGCGAAGCTATTGATCAGGCAATGACCAGTTTCGGCTATGGAGACGAAGAGCGTGAATGGGTGAAGAAAAAGACTCGCACCATTATTGTGATTAGTGACGGTGAAAACTTCGAGGACGATGCTGTCGAAGCCGCTCATACCGCTGCCTCCGAAGGGGTGGTGGTCAACACCATCGGTATGGGGTTGGAGCAGGGTGCCCCCATCCCCGAATACCTCCACGGGCAAGTGACTGGCTACAAGAAAGACATCGAGGGCAATGTTGTCACCACCAAACTCAACGAGCAGATGATGATTGACATCGCTGAAGCAGGCAAGGGTATCTATGTCCGTGCCAACAACATCAATGCAGGTATCGAGGATATCGTAAAGCAAATAGAGAAACTCGACAAAGAGAACTACGGCAGCGCTATGTTCTCTGAATATGAATCGCGTTATCAGTACCCGTTGGCGGCAGGTCTCTTTTTCCTCATTCTCGAGGTCTTGGTTCTCGCCAAGAAGAACAGTCGTATCAACTGGGGTAATATCATTAATCGAAAATAAACAGACATGAAACGTTTTCTCCTCATATCTCTTTCGCTCCTGCTTTCTGCTTCGCCGCTCTTTGCCCAGCAGAAGGACAACACCCCTAAAAAGAAAAAGGTCAGCACGGAGCAGCGAAGCTTGAACCGTCAGGGTAACAGTCAATACAAGAAAGAAGCCTATGCTGAAGCGGAGGCTTCTTACCGCAAAGCTCTCAGAGAGGACAGCACCTATTATCGTTCGCTTTATAATCTGGGCAACAGCCTCTATCAGCAGAAGAACTACAGCGAGGCGGCCAAACAGTTCGACCGAGTTGCTTCCAATGCGGCACTCGACGCGAAAGATCGCAGCAAGGCATATCACAATTTGGGTAACAGTCATTTGCAACAGGGTCTTCAGCAGAAACAGGGTGGTGCTCAGGACGGAGGTCGGCAGATGTTCCAACAGGCGGTGAACGACTATCAACAAGCGTTGCGTCTCGACCCCAAGAATCAAGACACGAAATACAACCTTTCGTATGCAAAGAAGATGCTGTTGCAAGCACAACAAAACCAACAGAACAACCAAAACCAGCAGCAACAGCAGCAAAACCAGCAGCAACAGCAACAACAACCACAACAGGGACAAGAAAAAGAAAAGGAAAAAGAGAGCGACAATCAACAACAGCAAAACCAACAGCAACAGCAGAATCAGAATAAAGACCAGCGTCAGCAGGAGCAACAACGCAAGCAGGATCAGCAAAACAAAGACCAGAAGAAAAAAGAGGCTGAACAGATTCTGAAGGCTGTGAAGAACAACGAGAAGAACACCTTGAAAGACCAACAGAAACAGAAGGAAAGCAAGGTGGATAGTCGTATCGATCGCGACTGGTAAACAAACAACTGTACAGTAACAACATGAAAAAGATACTCTCACTACTGTTTGTCCTTATGGTGTCGGTATACACCATAGCGCAAACCCTCAGCGTGAAAGCCCCCAGCAGCATCAGTGCGGGGTCGACCTTTCAGGTGGAATTCGAGGTGGAAGGTAAAGCTTCCGATTTTAAAGGTCCTTCGTTCAAGGGATTCTCGGTTCGTGGAGGCCCCAATCCGTTCTTCTCGAGCAGCATCACCCGTGTAAACGGCAAGACGACCTCGAGAGTCACCACCAGTTTCAACTATATCATTCAAGCCGACCAGGAGGGTTCGTTCACTATCGGCCCTGCCAGTTGTGTGGTTGACGGCAAACGGATTCAAAGCAATAGCGTCGCCATCAAAGTGACCAAAGCCGAACCTCGTTCGCAACAACAACAACGGGGCGGTGCAGGATATTACGGTGGAGGCCAACGACAGGAACAGCAGCCGCAAGCCACAACGATTGACAACAACTCGCTTTTTGCAGCCGCCTCCGTCTCCAACAGTCATCCCTATAAAGGTGAGGAAGTCATTGTCACCTATCGTATCTACACTCAGGTGTCGTTGCAGCAATACCAAATCGACAAGTTGCCCGGCAACCGAGGTTTCTGGAGCGAGGATTTAAGTGAGGGCAAACAGGTTCGTATCACACAAGAAAGCCGTAACGGTCGCAACTATCAAGTGGCTGAGATACGTCGCGGTGCCCTTTTTGCACAAGAGACGGGCAAACTCACCATTGCGCCGCTCGACTTGCAGGTGCTGGCCGTAGTGCCTGTACAACGTCGTCGAACGGGAACGATATGGGATTTGTTTGACGACCCCTTCTTTAACCAGTCGCAAGCAGTCAAGAAAGACCTTCGGAGCAACGCCATCACGGTCAACGTCCGCCCGCTCCCCGAGGCACCCGACAACTTCTATGGTGGCGTTGGTCAGTTCAAGGCCAAAGCTGAAGTGGACAACACCGAAATCAAAGCCAACGAAGCCATCACCTATCGCTTGACGGTCAGCGGTCATGGAAACCTCAGTTTGCTCGATGCTCCCGACATCCAGTTTCCCCAAGTGTTTGAGGTTTATGAACCCAAGGTGTCGGACAATATCACTCGTGGCGATAACGGCATCAGCGGCAGCCGTACCTTCGAATGGGTGCTGATTCCCCAAACACAGGGAGAATACACTATTCCTTCGGTTGATTATGTCTATTTCAATCCCCACAGTGGTGAGTATGAAACCAGTCGCACCCAGTCAATAAACATCAAGGTGGCCAAAGGCGACGGCAGCAGCCGTGCGGTGAGCACCAGCAAGAGCGATGTCAAACAGCTCAACAGCGACATCAACCACATCTATTCGCGTTTGGGTCATTTGCGACGTTTGGGTTCCAGCAACCGCGTCCTTCCCGTGCAGTGGTTGCTGCTGGCTCTCATCGCCGGTATCACCTGTGCGATTATTGTGTTGGGTCGTCATAAACAAGCTTTGGATAGCGATATTCAAGGGTCGAAGATGCGTCATGCGATGAAGCTGGCTCAAAAGCGGCTACGCAATGCACAGCAGTTCCTCAAAGACGGCAACGACAATAGGTTCTACGAGGAGATATACAAAGCCCTTTGGGGATGCTTGTCGGACAAATATGCCATCGAGTTGTCGCAACTCTCACGCGAGACGGTGCGTGACCGCCTTGTGGAGAAAGGCATTCCCGACGACAAGTTGCAGTTGGTGATGCAAACCCTCGACGATGTCGACCAAGCCCGCTTTGCTCCTGGCGATTCCTCGTCCAAGAAACAAGCCATCTATGACCGTACCCTCCAAACCATCGCCAGTCTTGTATAACAGCAAATAAAAAAAAGAAAGAGAAATGAAACGAGTCATCTTCACTATATTGTTGCTCTTCTTCTCCGTTTCGTTGTCGGCACAATCGTCGTCAGAATTGTTCGAACAAGGTAACAAAGCATATAATGCAGAACAATATCAATCGGCTGTCGATAGTTACGAGGCCATCTTGCAGGGTGGGGAAGAGAGTTTTGAAGTCTACTACAATTTGGGCAATGCCTATTTCCGTATCGGTGAATTGGGACAGGCAATATTGAACTATGAGCGTGCCGCACGGTTGAAACCCAACAACAGTGATGTGCAGGAGAACCTCGAATTCTGTTACGCCCGCACCGAAGACAAGATTGAATCCATGCCTCAGTTCTTTGTTGTCCGTTGGTGGAACGGTATCAATCAAAGTATGACGCCTCGAGGATGGATGTGGTTGGCGTTGGTGGTGTTGTTACTTACCGCTGTCGTGCTTTCCTATTTCTTTCTTTCCCAAAGCTATACTTCCCGCAAACGAGGGCTGATAGCCACTTTTGTGATGGTTTTTCTTTTGTTGTTGGTTGTCGCCAATGCAACATATTCGATGGTTGGTGCGTCTAAGAGCCGTGAGGCCATTGTGACGGTACCCCTTACCGTTGTCAAAAGCTCGCCGAGCGACAGCAGTGTCGACAAGTTCCTCCTCCATGAGGGGACCAAAGTGCGTTTGCGCGACGAGATGGAAGGGTGGATAAAGATATCCATCGCTGACGGCAACAACGGATGGATGCCATCCGAGGACCTTACGAAAATCTAAATCGTAGGAAACATGAAACGTTTTTTTCTTTTGCTGCTTGTTTTGTCGCTGACGGCTCCGTCGTTTGCCCAACGCAAGAAACACACAGAGCAGTATCCCGCGCCCACGGTGTCGAAAACCGTTGTGGTCGATGATGAATCGTGCGGTTGTGAACTCTATTTCATCGATGGCGTTCAAACCACCCAACGCGACGGGTTGTTTGGTTTCAAGTTGGAAGACGGCACCGATATCGTCGAACCGCAATACAAGTTTGTCGACAAGTTCCACGGCGACTATTGCATAGTGGGTCGTGATAATGACAAGATGGGGCTTATTGACCGTACTGGTCGCGAGATTCTTCCGTGCATCTATCAGGAGGTCAACTATCCTTCCGACGATCGCATCCGCGTCAATGTCAACGGCCTCTATGGCTTTGCCGATACGGATGGCAACATCGTCATACAGCCGCAATACAGGGCTACCAGCACGTTTAATGAAGGATTGGCGGTGGTGGCCGTCGACATCGACAGCAACGCCTGTTTTTATGGTTATATCGACACCAAGGGCAGTTTTGTCATTCCTGCCAAATATCAATATGCCAACTATTTCCTCAATGGATATGCGGTAGTACAGGATTATGAGCGATTTGGTATCATCGACCGTAGAGGTCGCGAAGTGGTGCCCATCAAATACGAGTTTATCACCCCTGTCGATGCCAACGGCAACTATGTGGTTCGCGACCTCGACGGCAGCGAGAAACTCGCCATGTTTTCCATACAAGGAAATAAACAGCTTACCCCTTACCGCTATGAGGATTTCACCTTCTATAGCGAAGGATTGTATGTGACCCGTGTTGATGCCAATACCTATGAGTTTCTTGACATTAAGGGAAAACGTCGGTTTGACAGATATGAGTTCATCCAAGGTTTCCACGATGGTTTCTGCATGGTGAAGCAGAACGGCCACTATGGAATCATCAACCGCAAGGGGCGTGCCATACTTCCTTGCCAGTACGACCACAGTCCTTATCAACCCGAGGGCTACATATTCTACGAAGGATTGGCGTTGATAGAGAAAGACAACCACATAGGTTATTGCGACCAGCAGGGCAAGATTGTCATCCCTATCCAATACACGGCAGGATTCAGTTTCACCGAGGGCATTGCTCCGGTGTGCAAGGGCTTCACTTGGGGATATATCGACCACAGAGGCAACACCGTTCTGCCGTTTGTCTTCGATGCGGCTTCTCCCTTCGAGTACGGTAGGGCAGAGGTGGTGTACAAATCCAAAGTATTCAAAATCAATCCTCATGGCGAGTGCCTGAAGAATTGCAAAGAGGCTCCTGCCCATTGGTAGAAATAAAGAAGAATATGATATGCAACAGATAGCCAAACATACAGGAAAAGTCAATGGCGTTCGTCAGGGAACGGTAAGTGTCGTCATCGAAAGCATCAGCGCCTGTGCCTCTTGTGAGGCCCACAGCAAATGCGGATTTTCCGAAAGCAAAGAAAAACAAATGGACATCGACACTCCCGACTGGCAACAGTTCCATGAAGGCGATGTTGTCGAGGTGCGTATCCATCAGGGATTGGGTCTGTTGGCTGTCTTGTGGGCCTATTTGCTCCCCGCCGCTTTGCTGTTGGCGACGCTGTTGTTGACGTTGCTGAACGGTGTCGGCGAGGGATTGTCGATACTTATCTCCTTCGGAGTGCTGTTGGTCTATTTGTTGGTTCTGTATGCCAACCGTCGTCGCCTGCAGCATCGTTTCTCTTTCCAAGTGGAGAAGATTTGACAGTCATGCGAGTCGTCCTTTCTGTCACAAACGATTTGGTTACCGACCAGCGGGTGCATCGCAGCTGTATGGCTCTCCACGAGGCGGGACATCAGGTCACCCTTGTGGGTCGTCTGTTGCCGGAAAGCCTTCCGT
This sequence comes from uncultured Bacteroidales bacterium, assembly GCA_905236405.1. GTDB lineage: Bacteria > Bacteroidota > Bacteroidia > Bacteroidales > P3 > Colimorpha. The sequence goes on along the minus strand of CAJOQB010000102.1, from coordinate 10,938 downwards.
TGGATCGTCCCTACCATACCCGTCGTATGCGACTGCTCTTTCGCAAAAAGGCGGTCTTCTATGCCGAGTACAATATCCGACTCTTTTTCTTGCTGCTTTTTTCTCGTGTCGATGTTTTCTATGCCAACGATACCGACACGCTGCCTGCCAACTATTGGGCGGCACGTCTGCGTCACAAGCCGTTGTTCTTCGACGCTCATGAGATGTTTCCCGAGGTACCCGAGTTGGTGGGACGGCCTCGTGTCAAAGCCTTTTGGACACGCATAGAAGACCGATACATCCCTCGGGTCGATGCCGCTGTCACCGTCTGCCAGTCGATTGCCGATATCTACAAACAACGCTATGGTATTCATATGGATGTGGTTTGCAATGTGCCTATGCCCCGTGCCGAGGTGCCGACAGTGACCCATCCGATTGAGAAGAACGGCAGATATATGTTGCTCTATCAAGGGGCGGTCAATCTGGGTCGGGGAATCGAACCGATGCTCGACGCGATGCCCTATCTGCCCGACTGTCTTTTTGTGGTGGCAGGTGTGGGTGACAAATACGAGGAACTTCGGTCGATGGCTGCTCAACGCGGACTTGACGGACAGGTGCTTTTCTTGGGCCGTTTGCCGTTGGAGGAACTAAGGCAGGTCACCCTTCAAGCCGATTTGGGCATTTCGTTCCTCGAGAACTTGGGCCTCAACTATTATTATTCCCTTCCTAACCGTCTGGCCGACTTTGCACAAGCGGGAGTGCCTGTGGTGGCTACCGACTTTCCCGAGATACGACGGGTGGTCGAAGGGTACGGCATTGGCACCCTTGTGCCCGATAGCGTGACCTCGTTGTCCACCGCACAGCCGAAACAAATAGCCGACATCATTCATTCCACTTTGCACTATTGGCAAACCGTCGACCCTGCTGAAAAACAGCGTCGATTCGAGCGTGCCGCCAACGACTTGTCGTGGGAAAACGACAAGCAGGTATTGTTGAAAAACAAACTTTTTTCCTCTAAATAAAATAATATTCCTATTTTTGCAAAATCAAAATAGTGTTTCATCATTACTGTCATTTTATGAAGAAGATTGTTGTAACAATTGGAATATTAGGACTTTTGATGCTCAGCGGATGTAGCAAAATCAAAACCTGCCGCTGCACCGTTCTGGGTGAACAATCCATCCGTATCATCGAATTGGACAAGGGCGACTGCAAGGATTTGCATTTTGTCTATTACGATCGCGACGTGCTTAATCCCAATCTTGTCGATTCCGTCCTCTGTACCGACCATGAGTGGGAGGACTAACAATATTCCTTTAATCCAAATAGAATTGTAGAGTCATGAAGAAAAAACACATATTCATCGTTTTCGCCCTGTTGGTGCTCGTTGCTTTCGTCGCTTGCCAAAAGAGTCGTTACTGTCTCTGCTACACCACCGAGACCGATCCGTATGACACCGTTATCGTCAACATGGAGCGGGGCAAGAGTTGCAAACGTATTGTCAACATGGGCTTCGAATCCCTTGTCGACGGACAGACACAGGTGACAGTTCATAGTTACACCTGCGAAAAAATCAAGAAGGACTCGGTACCCACCTATCCTAACCTTCCCTACGAAGATTGATGGCTGAACGGGGCTCATTCCTATCATCTACGGCCATAGTACTCAAAGTGCTGTTGGCCGTGATGTTTTTATTTTCGGCAGCCACCAAGTTTGTCAGCATAGAGACATTCGAACTCTACATCTTCTCGTTCAATGTCTTGTCGCTTGGGATTAGTTCCATCTTGGCTCGATTGGCCATCGCCTCCGAATTGTTGTTGGGTGTGTGGCTGCTCAGCGGCAGAGGTCATCGGTGGGCGTGTGTCGTCACATCGTTGCTGCTGCTCTTCTTCTCCATCTTCCTTGCGTGTGTCCTTTTGATTGGACGCAGCGACAGCTGCAACTGCTTTGGAGAGCTGTTGCCCTTCACACCTGTGCAGTCATTGCTCAAAAACGCGGTGCTGCTGATGGTTGTCCTGCTGGTATGGAAATGGGGCGATGCCCGTTGGCGAAGCCCTTGGTGGTTAGCTGTGCCGTTGTCGCTGGTTCCTGCCGCCCTGCTCGTCGTGTTGGGGCTTATGGGGAAAGCCAGCATGAGAGTGGTGGATGCAGAGTTGCTTGCCGTTCTTTTTGCTGTGGTGGCTGTGATGTCGCTGTTGCTCTCCTTCCGTCGTCTCCATCAGTGGTGGCTCTATTGGTTGATTGCATTGGCACCTGTCGTCACACTCTTCATTTTGGTGCCGCCCAACGGATGGTTCCGTCTTCATGAGGAAGAGAGTTTCGACCGTGAACAATTCTATACCTCCCTCTCCGACTGCATTGATGGCGAGAGACAAGTGGTGGCGTTCTTCTCCGCTGGTTGTACCTACTGCCTGCATACGGCACAGATGATCAGCGGTGTGCAGCAACGCAACCACCTCGACACCGCCAGTTTCCTTTATGTTTTTCCCGACCAGCAGATATCAAAGGTCGACACCTTCTACAGCGCCGCCCGATCGCCACATTATCGCCAAGTGTCGATACCCACCCACGATTGGATTGCCATCGTGCAAGGTCGTTTTCCCGTGGTCGCCTTCGTCGACCACGACACCATCCAACAGGTGTTCTCCTATGGTGCTGTGGGCGAAAAAGAAATTGTCCGCTTCCTAAAATAATGAAATAACGAAAAAAAAGAACCATGAAACGTCTCCTCCTTTTGACCCTGGTTGTGACAGCCGTGCTGACCCTCTTTTCATCGTGTCACAGAACCTGCACATGCATTACCTACAACGGCAATTACGTCGAGTATACCGACGAAGAGCTCGAAGAGATGGGCTTGTCGTGTGTCGAACTGGAACGGTTCAGCGGCGGTGGACTCTATTCTATCTGCGAGAAAACTTTTTAGTTCTTCATATTTAAGGCAACATGCGTGAACAGGTTCTTATACGGGGCATTGGCCAATCCGAAATCGAGCAAGTGTTGCAGAAGCTGATAAGGCATGATTTGGAATCCGATTCCGACAACAGCATCACACGGCTTCAACTGCTTGTGTCACGTACCGACAACTCGTTTGTTTTGCGTCCCAACAAGTTCTGTTCAGGATGGGATTTCTTGGATTTGTGTTGTAAGCTCAAAGAGGCATTTGTTGGCCACAAAGAAGCACAACTACAAGGATGGTTCGAGCTTTTGGAAGATACCATGAACGGCCTTCCGACAGGCAAAATGATGTATGTGCGCTTTGATGGCCCAAAGCCCGACGATGTCGACATCATTGATTCCAAGGGCAACCTGTATGAATATTATATTTATACCTATGAGGAATCAGACGAAGAAGAGCTGATGGCCGAGATTGCTGGAACGGCAGATTTTGTGCCTTATCCCAAGAAACAGTTGTCTTCGCTTCCGGATGGGCAGGGGGTGTTCGATGTGGGTGCGGTTGACCGTCGCAAAGCTTTTGGCAATTTTATTAGAAGAAACAGAGATACCCAGTGGTTTACGTTGGTGTGGATACTCCTGCTTTGTCCCGTTTTGTTTTTTTCCATCGGTGGCGGTTGGAGTTTCAGCGAGACGGTGTTGCCATTCTCGCTGCCCGACTGGGTGCCGTTTGCGGTGTTTGGTGCGATGGGATTGCTGTTGACCTTATGGGGTGTCACTTTTCGGAAATACAATTTTTGGGGACGCCTCATATACAATACTATGGCGTCGGCTATGGCGGTGGGCTTGATGATGGCGATAGTCTTCACTACCAACCGATGGCTGTCTGACAAAGAGACCATTGCTGGCACTGGCATTGTCACCCGACATGTTATCGAAGGCAGAAATAACGATACCCATAATTATTATGTCGATGTCATTGCCCCCAAAGAGGGAAAAATCTTCGTCCGTATGCAATACGACGCCTCTTTCTGTTCAGGCGACACCGTCCAAGTCAACCTTCACAGCGGTTTCTTCGGCATGATGTATGCCGAATCCATCTCACATCGATAGGTCTGTTCAATCAAATTAATCTTTTCGTTTCGGGCATCTAATACTTGCACTTTTCAATATTTGTTCTGTGTCACAAAACAAATATTTTAATTTTTATTCTGTTATATAGAATACTTTTCATATGTTTGCATTTTGAATTCATTTCTTTTTGGCTACTAATTTTGTTGGTTTTGAATTAATAATTTCTTATCATTATAACTTTTCATCTTTTTTATTCTAATTTTCGTTCGGCTAATAAAATTTATGTAGTTATCAAGACGGATGAATGAGTACTCGGAGTCGAGATGTCTGTCTTATTCTTTTGAGCAAAAAACATGTGCCATCTTTTGTGTTGATAATTAAGAGCAAATAATAAAAAACATACTTTAGGTAAAAACACCAATGATCCCTGACTTGTTTTTCTCAATAATAACATTTAGAAATCTTTCGTATGAAGTCTATACCTCTTTTTTTTTAATTTTTATAAAACAGTGTAATACAATAAATATTTTGTCATTTTGTTTTGTTTTTTTATATTTGCAAACAAATAGTAAAATCAACAGTTATGCCAGACAATCCTTCCACAAATGGAGTGCGTTCCAACTCCAACACGTATGACAATATGGAACACTGCGGTTTAGAAACAGAGCGCCGAGTCAAGACAAACAAACCAACCCCCTCTACCCCTTCTCCAAGAGGTCATGCCTAAACCGAGATAATATGTTTGAATACAAGGAACCTGCCTTTTACACTTCCTATTTTCAAAAACTCAACGATTTCAAGGTAATCAAAGAGTTTGAGAAATCAAAGGATGAGAATCTTTATGTGGGTATCGTGGAGGTCCTCAATACCATTCATCCATTGGTTTTGAGGGTGGAAATACCTCCTACATTTCCGCATATGCATTTAACCTTCCGCACGAAGTCTCTCAGTGGCTATCCACATCTTATTCATACAGGGAACGTGGAACACGGAGATTGGTTTTGTCTCAACACTCCTTTTGCGGAAACTGCTGAAGGGCAACTTGAACAGGAGATATCCCGAATGAAGGAATGGATTAAGCATCAAATGCGGGAAGATCTTCCTTCACACATCACCGACCCTGATGTAATAAAGGCTCTGCGCTTCGCCAATGCTTATGACTGGGAGAATCTTGACGAGATGAATGAATTCAGTTCGAAAGCGATTCTTACATTTATTGGTGATTTCCATTCCAATCCAGAGGACTTCAAGGAGGATAAAGGCTATTTCCATTGTATAGAGACCAAAGATAGAAGATACTATGCATTTAATAACAAGGAATTTACAAACTTTGAGTTTCCTTATATTATAGTGGATGAGCATCCCAAATCCCAAGAGGTGTGCAAGGATTTTGTTGCTATGCGCAAACAATATAGTTGGGATGATGCCACTTGCAAATTCTTATTTCCAAAGCTTGATGTAAAAGAGTGGTTCGACGTTTCCAGTAGTAATACAACATCCAAAATATACGAAGATAAGTTCAGTGAGGACGAAGCTTTATCACTAATTAATAAAGCGAAAGAAGAACTTGACAAAGATGACGCACACATTCCCTGTTCTACTAAAAAATCAGAAGAGATTATACCAACAAGAATCAATAATGCTCTAAAGAAAATACTTGTAGATGAGTTAAATAAGATAGAATCGCAAGTAAAGAAATATCATAGATATCATGTGTTTGACTCAATAAACGAGCAGTATGAAAATATGTCTGATGATGAACGGGAAGAATACGATGCTGAAATTGATTATTGGTTAGAAGTTGGGCAATACCATTTGCACTATTTTGCGTTGGGAGTAAGAACAGAAAGGGATATTGTTTGGCGTGTACTGGGTTCCAATGGTGGAGGAGAATATGACGAATTAATATTCCACTTAGGAATTCGTAATATCCATATTAAAAAACGACTCACACAAACAATATACAGATATCTTCCACAGACGGTTACCGAAGAATTTTTCTTTGGCCGCGGCATATTTTCAAAGTTTTTTACGGAGAAAAAGATAGCAATTGTTGGGTTGGGAGCCATCGGTTCCATTTTAACAGAATCTTTGGCAAGAAGCGGGATACATCATATCGGATTGTGGGACAACGATATTGTAGAGCCTGGAAATATATGCAGGAGTGGTTACGACGCACGTGATTTGGGGGCAAGCAAAGCAGAAGCCTTGGCCAGAAAAATTAATGCCATTAATCCAATCTGTGATACAAAAACCATTATCAAACATGGTTATTGGATGGAATACTATGCCAATAACATGCAATACATCAATGGATCTTTCTATAATGAAATAAACTACAACAGCCAAGAGGATGCAATCAAACAAATTAAAGATTATGATTTGATAATAGACTGCACAGGCAGCAACGAGATGTTGCATTTTTTGAGTTACGCTGTACCCGAGATTCCAATTATTAGTCTTTGCATCACGAACCATGCGAATGAGCTTATCTGCGTCACTTCCCGTAACGGCAATCCGTTCGAACTCCGTAAGGCATATCTCTCACGTATAGAACAGGACACCAAGAATTATTATCTTGAAGGAAGCGGATGCTATTCTCCCACATTTCTTGCCACAAACAGTGATATTGCTTCCCTCGTCCATCTTGTTGTCAGGGATTTAAATAAGAATATAGGAGAAGGCCGGATGCCCGACACGACAGTCTGGTCACATAGCAAACGTGGTGTTGTCGCAGACAGACTTGAATCATACTATCTTGAAGACTATGACATCCGTATGACAGTCAGTTCTGAAACCATCTATGACGGGGAGGATATTCCAGATGTACCTGACGGCCATCTCGGATATATTCTCGGAAGTTACAGTAAAGACGGTTTACTGATAATGGTGACACATATTATAGAAGCGGATAACGCAGAAAATAAATTATTGGATGCATTCAAGAATTCAAAAGGGATTATTGATTATATCGGAGATTATGCATACTCCTGTGCAGAACCAAACACATTTAGCAAAGAATCCCTGAATATCATAGCCAATAAAGCGGCAGACAACACCATAAATACATGTAACCCGATGCTTGCTGTGAGGAATCCGGATCGTTCAATTTCTTTTTTCCTATTCATCAACAACAAACTTGTTCCATTTTTGAAAGAACAATAATCACCTTCTCCTTCTAATCCCCATACAGCGAATGTTTTTCCCATGACATTCGCTGTATATCTTTCCGCTATTGCATGGACACGGATCATCGGGCGAAATTGGTCTATCCTGATTGGCTCTTAGGATAGGAGAATTCGGAACTTCACTAAAAATAGGCTCAAGAACATCCGGCCTTCCTCCGAAAGGAATAGTCGCATTAAACAATCTGCTTAGAATGGACACCTCGATATCCTTCATCATTAAATCATATTTCTCGTCCAACTTCCCTATTTCCGTTCTGTCCAGATTGCCCATCATATAAATCACAAATTGTTTCCACTGCTTATCATAAATATGCAGAATAACCTGACGTTTATATTCGGAACAGAAATAATTGAAATCTGACTGGATGAGATTCACATCAAACCGAACAGCATAAGTATACATATTGTCGGAAAAGGGAACAATAATAATTTGTCGGTCTTTATTGTTCCATATACTCCTATCAACAAGTTTCTTGGTTTGGAGATATAATTTATGAAGATGCTCATCCATTTCTTCCTGAGTATGAGTAGACCCTTTCAAAATCTCAGTAATAATCGAATCGGCTGCTGATGCATCAAAAAGGACCCGTTTTCTTTGGTTATAGAATTTCAACCTTCGGGGTGCAACGATGTCGTCTTTATGGGCTGTTTCTTTTCTCAGGTTTTTTAAATATAGCTCCCTGTTTGACTGGGCTTTTTTAAAAAAAGAGCGTATCTCCGGAATGTTATAATTTCCGTCGTGTACTTGTTCCAAAACAACCCTCAGTTTCTCTGCATCGCTGCTTGATAAGTTATTTAGAATGCTGTCTTCTATTGAGACAAAGAAGACCGAGGACCCTGGGTTGCCCTGTCTTCCCGACCTTCCAATCAGTTGTCGGTCAATTCGGGCGGACTCAAACATATCCGTTCCTATAACGGCAAGTCCACCATGAGCAAGTGCGTCATCGGTGGGTTTGATATCCGTACCTCTGCCGGCTATACTTGTGGAAACCGTAATAGTATTTCCTACTCCCGCATTGGCAATAATCAATGCCTCATTTTTTTCAGTTTTGGCATCCAGTCTGTTAAATTCGATTCCTTTCTCAGACAACAGTCCACCTATTGTTTCCGTTCTTTTGACAGTGGTATTCCCTACCAAGCATGGCCTGCCCGAATTCTTGATATTCTGTATATACTCCACAATGTGAGCATCTTTCTCCTCTTTTGTTTTGAAGACCTGCATGGGAAGGTCTTCTCTGATGCATGGTTTATGCGGGGGCAAAGCGGCACATTTCAGCCCATATATTTCCGACAACTCTTTCTTCACAGGCATAATGGTGCCAGACATACCACAAATACCATCGTACAACTTAAAATAATTTTTCAGGGAAATCACAGCCATCCCATCAAATTCCAATTGTGTTTCCACACCTTCCTTCACCTCTACTGCCGTATGCAGACCATGTTGCCAACGGCTTGTTTCCTTAATGCGACCTGTATTTTCATCAATTATTTTAATCCTATTCCCTTCTACAATATAGTCTACATCACGCTCTATCACAACTAGCGCATATAGCAATTGTCTAAATGCGTTTTGAAGAGCCGTTTTTCTCTCTATATCCCTCTTCTCACTAGCAGCGATACCCTCAATTACACTTTTTCCTTGTGAAAGTTTAGATGAGAACAGATCTTTTACCCCAGTCTTCTCCTCCAGCCATTTTTCCCCTTTTTCTGTAAATGTCGCGGTTTTATAATATTTGTTTGCTATGAAAAGGTTCTCGTCCCGAATCAATTCCTTTATTAACTCAATATTCTCCTTATAGTCCATGCTGATGTCATAATAGTTACCACCCCCGACGATATGAGGCGTGCCTGCATCATCAATCAATATTGAGTCGAGTTCATCAACTATGGCAAAATGGTGTTGGCCCTGAACGCACAATTCAGGATCGACCTCCAAATGGTCATCTAGATAGTCAAATACAAATGAGGAATTTGTACCAAAAGTAATGTCTTTTGTATAAGCTTCCTTTTTTCTCTTGTCGCTCCTTGAATAGTATTCGATACAATCTGCAGAGAGACCATAGAGCATATATAATGGTCTTGTCTGTTCACAGTCTCGTTTTGAAAGATAGTCATTGGCCGTCATTAAATGGACACCCTTGTGAGTGAGAGCGTTAAGAAATACTGGCAACGTGGCAACGAGTGTTTTTCCTTCTCCAGTAGCCATTTCCACGGCATATCCCTTATGAAGAAGAATACCTCCCATAAGTTGTTCATCGTAATGAATCATATTCCAGACTGAAACTTGCCCATACGCATCCCAGGTGTTTAGATACACAGCTTTATCATCCTCAATCTTAACGAAGGAGTAACAGTCGGCCAAACGCTTGTCATTTTCATTCGCGGTAACAATGATATTACCTTCGGAGAACCTTCTTGCTGTTTCTTTTACAATTGCATACACCTCCGGCAAAAAGACATTCAACGTTTCATTCTGGTTAGGACTTTGGTCTATCACAACCGCTATCTTGTACAACTTATCTCGAAGTTCATCGTTTGACAACGACCGAAAGGACTCGTATCGAGCATTGATGTCTCTGACAATAGTCAGTAATTCATTACGAAGATTATTCCGCATAAGTGACAAAATCCGGGTTGGATGTTTTGACAGTTATCACTTTGCCTGTTTCCAAACAACAGATTTCAGCGAATAGATCCCCACTGGGAACCAAAGTAAATTGTACCCTAATGGTTAATTCTTCATCACTTCTGCCCGTGGTAATTGCCGTTATAGCTTTTTCTGTTATTGGCTGTCTGCTATTTCCATTTCCATATAGAACCACACACACTACTTTATCTCGATGGTCGGAGTAGTTGTACAATTCGCGCGTCGCAGTATATGGAAGTTTTGACCCCATTGGTATTATGGTCAACATCGAACGATTATTTCCTTTTGTTGTTGCCATTATTCCTATTTCGTATTTTGAGACAGGATTGATAGGGCGTTCTTCTATCGATACTACTGTGGAGGATTTTACCACTTTCCTTTCTGGAAGGTTGCGAACTTTCGCAATTCTTTCAATTTCATAGTTGAGTTCTTCGAAATTAATATCCCGGCATTCCTCAATCTCATCCCATTCTAGTCTTGGACTCTGCGAAACTTGACGAACTCGATGGACTAATGAATCAAATTCTCCTCTATATTGTTGGATTACAGATTTATTATCTGAAATAACAATATTCTCTATATTTCTTGTTTCCGCATAGTAAGTCCAGTTATATGAACCTGTAATGACAATACTATTATCTATAACGCAGAACTTATGATGCATGAATCCATTCTCAACTTTTGCTATGCGTAGCACACCCCCAGCCTTGATTAATTCGTTGAAGTCTGGTGCATAATACATGAAATTTGTGGCATTATCCAATAAAACAAGCTCAACGTGAACACCGCGGCCAATGCAGTTAATAAGAGCCTGAAACAGTTCTCCGCTTGTGAACCATGCCATTGCGACAACCACTTCCTCCTTTGCATTATCCAATATAGGAATGATTCTATTCCGAATATCTTTAAAATATGCGCTTTCCATTTCTTTACAATATATGTTAGAATTTGTAATTGCAAAGGTACGAAAAAAATCTGAATATCAAACAAAAAAGAAAACTATGGCACAGATTAATTTGCATCAACCTGTATTATAGCATACTACAAAATAAGACAATCCGGAACATTACCGTCAGACCGCATGTTTCGCCTCCGTGACTACCAGCTTTTCCGCTAACATCTACGCCACCTCCTCTTTGGACCTGTTTGTGAGTG
>CAJOQB010000101.1 GCA_905236405.1 uncultured Bacteroidales bacterium | reverse complement strand
GTGCTGAGAGTGTCTCCGCCTGTCTCGACGAAGGGCAGAGCACCGTCGGCACCCACGTCGATGTGGCCCACACCGCCGCAACGCCAGTAGGGATGACGGTACGATGCGAGAGCGAGTTGGTCGAGATTGACCGTCGTCGACTGGTGTTCGAAGTTCGTGCCTACGACGAGGTGGAACTCATCGGCAGCGGACGGCACGAGCGTTTCGTCGTCGACAGCGACAAGTTCCAACGCAAGGTCGACGCCAAAGTTTCCAACCAATAAAACATACCCTCCATGGAGATAGCAGCATTGGTATCGGGCGGTGTCGACAGTAGTGTCGTGGTGCACCTTCTCAAAGAGCAGGGTTACGACCCCACGCTGTTCTATATCCGTATCGGTATGGAGGACGAGGAAGGCTATATCGACTGTCCTGCCGAGGAAGACATAGAGATTACCTCCTATATCGCCCGCAAGTACGGTTGCCGTTTCGAAGAGGTGTCGTTGCACCAAGAGTATTGGGACAACGTGGTCTCCTACACCATCGAGTCGGTACGTCGGGGGTTGACCCCCAACCCCGACATGATGTGCAACAAACTCATCAAGTTCGGCGCTTTCAACCAGCGGTGGGGAAAGGACTTTGATATGATTGCCACAGGTCATTACGCCACCATCGACCATGTGGAGGGCACACCTTTCCTCGCTACGGCCAAAGATGCGGTGAAGGACCAGACCGACTTCTTGGCACAACTCAACTTCGCCCAAATCAGTCGCCTGATGTTCCCCATCGGCCATCTGATGAAGAGCGAGGTACGTGACATCGCTCGGCAGGCGCAGTTGCCCAGTGCCGAACGCAAGGACAGCCAGGGCATCTGTTTCCTTGGCAAAATCAACTACAACGATTTCCTGCGACGTTATTTGGGCGAACGCGAGGGGAAAATAGTCGAACTCGAGACGGGACGCGTCCTCGGCACCCATCGTGGCTATTGGTTTCACACCATTGGTCAGCGCAAGGGGCTTTACCTTAGTGGCGGCCCTTGGTTTGTGGTGAAGAAGGACATCGAGGAGAACACACTCTATGTGTCGCAGGGCTACGACCCAGTGACCCAGTACGGCACGGTCATCGACTTGGCGGGCTTCCAATATCTGTCGAAAGACATATGGGGCGAGTTCGACACCATCGATGTCAAGTTCAAGATACGGCACACCCCCGAGTTCCATCAAGGCCATCTCTCCCACATCGGCGGCGACCGTTACCGCATTGTCAGCGACGACCCCATCCAGGGCATCGCTGCCGGGCAGTATGGTGTGGTCTACGACAACGACGCCCATTTGGTGGTGGCCAGTGGCATGATTGTCTAATGCTTTTAGAATAACATACAAGAACACAAACAAGCACAAAGTATGAGCCATTCCGAATTCCTATATCTCTACACAGGACTGATCGTCTCGTTCTTCTACACTTGTTTGATGTTGCTTATCATCAGGCACAACTTCAAGTCGCCCTACAGTTGGTACGAGTTGGTGCTCTTCTACTGGGGGTCGCTCTATCTCTTCTACCTGCCCTCATTGGAGCCGCTATGGCTCGACCCGTCGTGGTGCATGTTCCGCGATGTGCTCAACAACCTGGGAATGCCGGTGGTGATGCTGGCTACCACCCATGTGGCCCATGTGCGGCAACGGAAGGACAGGTTGTTCCCCTACTACGTCAGCATACCGATAGTGCTCTATTCTATTTGTTATAATATACCCTCCATACCGTTCGCTGTCGACGTGGTGTTCTTGGTGGCTGTGGCGGTGATTGCCGCCTTGTGGGCACGGATGATGGTGCGGCACGTCAACGAGTACAACCTTCGGCTGAAGGAGTTCCTCTCCAACACCGAGAGCTCCGACCTCAGCTGGCTTAAAGTGTGGAGCGTTGTCATCATGGGAGCCATCATGCTGTGGTGTGTACGCAACATCATATCGCCGGGCATATCGGTCACCGTCAGTCTCGACGTCTTCGTCTACATCCCGGGCTTTTTGCTCTTTGCTTATTTCAACGACAAGCGTTCCTATTTCGATGTCTACAGCGTTGTCAGCGAGCTGCCCGAGCCAGAACCTGAGCCCGAGCCAGAACCTGAACCCGAGCCTGTCGTGGAGACACCCGAACCTGAGCCGGTGGCGGAGCCGGAGGAGCCGGTGGAGGAGCAGAACGATACCGAGCAGGCGTTGTTCAGGCGTATCGAGGAGTCGCTTGCCAAGTTGGAGCGGCGCGAGGACTTCTATCTCCAGAGCGACCTGACCATCCAGCATCTGGCGACCAAGCTGCAGACCAACCGCACCTACCTGAGTCGCTATTTCAGCAGTCGCGACACCAACTTCAACAAGTACATCGAGACCCTGCGTGTCGACTACGCCGTGCGGCTGATGCGGGAGAAGCCCAACTACAGTCTCGACATCATCTCGTCGCGCAGCGGCTTCGGCTCGCGCACCACCTTCTACAAAGCCTTCTACAGCCAGAAGGGCGTCACCCCCAACCAATACCGCAGCCAACAGACGGAGGAGTAACCGTCGGCACATTTATTTGTTGCATAGTTGGAAAAAAGTTGTATCTTTGCAATTCCTTTCCCAAGGGAGAGGGAATGTAGATTGTTTAATATTAATCATATAACCATGAATAGAATTAAAAGTGTTATTGCAACGGGAGTGCTGTGCCTCGGACTGCTGACCGCCAGCGTGGGCAGCGCCTGCACCAACTTCCTCTTCACCAAAGGAGCCACCGCTGACGGCTCGACGATGATCACCTATGCCGCCGACTCGCACACGCTGTACGGCGAGCTCTATTACCGCAAAGCCGCCGACTATCCCGCCGGCACGATGTTCATGCTGGTCGAGTGGGACACCGGCAAGCCGCTGTTCAAGATTCCCCAGGTGGCTCACACCTACAGCGTGGTGGGCAACATGAACGAATGCCAGCTGGCCATCGGCGAGACCACCTACGGCGGTCGCGAGGAGTGCTGGAACAAGCCTGTGAAGGGCATCGACTACGGCAGCCTCATCTATGTCACCCTCCAGCGTGCCAAGAACGCCCGCGAGGCCATCAAGGTCATGGCCGAGCTGTGCGACACCTACGGCTACTGCAGCGAGGGCGAGTCGTTCTCCATCTGCGACCCCAACGAGGTGTGGGTCATGGACCTCATCGGCAAGGGCGTGGGTGAATACGACACCGTCAAGGGCAAACCTGTCCTGAAGAAAGCCTACAAGGGATTCAAGGAGGGCGCCGTGTGGGTGGCCCGCCGCATCCCCGACGGCTACGTCTGCGGCCACGCCAACCAGGCCCGCATCACCACCTTTCCCCAAGAGGTGAAAGGGTCGTGGAAAGCCATCAGCAGCAAGAACATGAGCCATATCTTCGACCCCGAAGTGGAGTGCGTCTACTCGCATGACGTCGTCGCCTTTGCCCGCATGAAAGGCTGGTACGACGGCAAGGACGCCGACTTCTCCTTCGCCGACACCTACGCACCCCTCACCTTCAGCGGCGTCCGTGCCTGCGACGCCCGAGTCTACGCCATGTTCCGTCGTGTCAACAAGAGCATGGAGCAGTACGAGGACTACGCCATGGGCTGGAACAACGACAACCGCATGCCCCTTTGGGTCAAGCCCGACCACAAGCTGAGCCTGCAGGAGGTCATGGACCTGATGCGCGACCACTACGAGGGCACCCCCATGGACATGTCCCAGGATGTGGGCGCCGGCCCCTTCGCCTGCCCCTACCGCTGGCGTCCCATGGGCTTCAGCATTGACGGCAAGAACTACATCCACGAACGCGCCACCAGCACCCAGCAGACGGGCTTCTCCTTCGTGGCCCAATGCCGCAGCTGGCTGCCCAACAAGGTGGGCGGCATCATCTGGTTCGGCGTCGACGACACCTACAGCACCGTCTACTGCCCCATGTATTGCGGCATCACCGAGATTCCCGAGTGCTTCCGCGAGGGCAACGGCGACATGCTGACCTACAGCCCCACGTCGGCCTTCTGGCTCTTCAACCGCGTCACCAACTTCGTCTACAGCCGCTACAAAGACATGATTGTCGACCTGCAGAAGGTGCAGCGCGAGCTCGAGACATCGTTCATCAACCAGGTGGCCGTCAACGACCAGAGCGTCAAGAACCTCACCGACCCCGCCCTTACCGACAAGCTCAACAGCTTCAGCAACGGACGCGCCAACCAGATGATGAACCGCTGGAACCAGCTCGACCAGTACCTCCTCGTCAAGTACATCGACGGCAACATCAAGAAGGAGGAGAACGGCAAGTTCAAACGCTCCGAGTACAACATGGCCGTGCCGCCCAGCCAGCCCCAGTACCCCGAGAGCTTCTACCGTGCCATCGTCAAGGACCACGGCGACATCATCATCGAGAAATAAAACATTTTTTTTCATACAATGATTTTCTTGCAGCCCGCGGTGCTTCACAGCCTGCGGGTTGTTTTTTGTGGGGCGAAGCGTCGAACGAGTGCAATAATATTCGACGCTTTTCGTTATGAAAACAGAAATGTATAAAAGGTAGAATTATGACTTCAATGGAATTGAATGCAGAGTTGTTCCGCGAATTAAGCGTCATCGCCGAAGACGAGAGCCTGATGAGGAAAGCCTTGATAGCCATCAAAAAACTGGCTACCCAAAAGCGGGCCATGGACGAGACCGAGTACGTCATGTCCTCGCCGGCAATGGTCGAGATACTTCGCCAAGGCGACGAAGACATCAAAAACGGCAAGGGCCGTGTCGTTAAACTGGAGGATTTATGGAAATAATGATTCTCCCAAGGGCCGAGGAAGACCTTGCCTATTGGAAACAAATTGGCAACAAGCGTGTCATCAACCGCATCAGTGCACTGTTGGCCGACATCTTGAAGCATCCCTTTACAGGAATAGGCAAGCCTGAACCGTTGAAAGGCACCAACGGGAAGTGGAGCCGACGCATTACTGACGAGCACCGTCTGGTGTACTCTGTCAGCAGTGGCTTTATCTATGTGTATGTCTTTTCCTTGCGGTACCACTATTCCAAGTAGTTTTCCCACCCTAACCGAACAAATATGGACACTCATAACTTGCTGGTAATCACCCCAACTAACCATATTGCGGTCTAAACCAATGCGTTAGGCCACCTTTCTCCGTTTATTTTCTTTCTTCTGCCGCACCCTCGACGGGTGGCGGCTGCCGTGCTTTGTGCCTGTCGGAACGCCACGGCAGGGATATGTCTTGTCAGGATGGACGACCGAGTGGAAAAGGAACGGATACTGTTTTGGAAAATAAGATGTTATGATTATTTATAATAAATCGTCTGAATTGTTTCTCAAAAAAGGTTAACTATTCTTGGTAAAAAAGGTTAACCTTTTTGGGGTAAAAAAGTTAACTTTTCTTATGTAAAAAGGTTAACCTTTTTTGAGAGAGTAATAATTAATCATTTTTTCACCATTAAACAACAAGTATTATGGCAAAAACGAAATGGCGTTGCAGGGAGTTCATACCCACAAGCAACATGAAAAGCACTCACAGCTTCTATGCTGAGGCAGTAATCAGTAACGACCTCACAAACGACAATCTCGCCAGCCGTATCCAGGCTCGCACCGGTTTCAAGAGCTACGAGGTGCAGGCCGTCATCGCAGCCATCGCCGAGGCAACGGCGGCGACAACGGCATGGACGGCTAAACGATTCCAAACCGGCTGAAACGAAAGACGGGGTGCGAAAGGGCATCCCGTCTTTTTTTTGTTTAGAAGGAGAAGGTCAATCCATTGCTGATGGTCAGGAGGTCGGTGGTGAAGTGGTCGCCGCTCTCGTTGTCCATGTCGCTCATCACCGAGACGCTGACGCGGAAGCAGTATTTCACCCTTTCGGAGCCGATGCGGAACTGCAGCTGCGGCTCGAAGAGGAGGTTGGGGGTGTTGTAGTGGACGTCGTGGTCGGGCAGGGGGGTGCCGTCGGGGTCGTAGCGGCGGTAGAGGAAGTCGGGGCAGTAGGCGCCCGTCTTCAGCCCGAGTGCGAGGTCGATGTGGGCCGCCGTGAGGTCGTGCCACCCGATGTTGGCCTGCACGAAGGGCAGCAGGAAACGTCCGTTGTAGCCGTAGTGGGTGGCGTAGGCCGCTGCAGTGTCGGAGGACGACCAGGTGGGCTTTCGCCATGCCGCGCCGGCGCCGAGTCCGACATAGCCTTCGAGCACGCTGTGGGCGCCCAACGGCAGGTAGGCCCCGGGGGCCGCTTGGGCGTAGACGTTCTCGCCGCCG
>CAJOQB010000100.1 GCA_905236405.1 uncultured Bacteroidales bacterium | reverse complement strand
TTCTGCTACCGTATCTGTTTCTGGGACGACGAGATAGAGAGCATCGAGACTTTCGACCCCATCGCTGGCACGACGATAGAACACTGCAAGGAGGTGAGTATCTATCCCGCTTCGAACTTCCTCACCAACAAAGAGAGCATGGCCGACGCCCTGCTGCAAATACAACGCGATATGTACGAACGCCGCGACTATTTCTACTCCGTCGACCGCCCGTTGGAAGCCAAACGGTTGGAGGAACGGGTGAACTACGATGTGGAGATGATTCAGGAACTGGGCTACTGCAGCGGTATCGAGAACTACTCACGCTATTTCGATGGACGAAGAGAGGGGTCGCGACCGTTCTGTCTGCTGGACTATTTCCCCGACGACTTCCTGTTGGTGGTTGACGAGAGTCACGTCACTGTGCCGCAAATCAGAGCTATGTACGGTGGCGACCGTAGCCGAAAGACCTCGTTGGTGGAATATGGGTTCCGCCTGCCGTCGGCACTCGACAACCGTCCGTTGACCTACGACGAGTTCTATGGTCTCTGCGGACAAACCATCTACATCAGCGCCACTCCTGCCGAATATGAGTTGCAGGAAAGCGAGGGCATCGTGGTGGAACAGGTGATTCGCCCCACAGGACTGTTAGACCCTGTGGTGGAGGTGCGTCCCGCCATCAGCCAAGTGGACGACTTGCTCAACGAGATAGAGGACACGTTGGACAAAGGGGAGCGGGTGCTGGTCACCACGCTGACCAAACAAATGGCGGAGCAACTCAGCTCCTACCTCATCAATCTGGGCATCAAAACGGCTTACATCCACAGCGATGTGGAGACAATGCAGCGTGTGGAGATTATCCGCGACCTGCGTATGGGGGTATACGATGTGCTGGTGGGTGTGAACCTGCTGCGTGAAGGGTTGGACTTGCCCGAAGTGAGTCTGGTGGCTATATTGGATGCCGACAAAGAGGGCTTTCTGCGAAGCGACCGCGCGTTGATACAGACCATCGGTCGTGCCGCCCGCAACGTCCACAGCAAGGCCATCCTCTATGGCGACATCATCACGGGTTCGATGCGTCGAGCCATCGACGAGACCAATCGTCACCGTGAGAAACAAATACGCTACAATGTCGAGCATCACATCGTCCCCCGTCAAATCAAAAAGAGCACCGAAGCCATCTTGGGGCAGACGTCGGTGATAGAACTGGCTGCAGAACAAAGGGAGAACTACCAAGAGACTGTCCACATCAACGCCGACACCAACATCGCCGCTTCGCCCTATGCACTCAACACTCCGGCATATGGCGACAAACGGCAACGGAACAGAGACGACCAAAAGACCGTCAACGCCTACCCCGAAAGAGACATCTCCCCCACCCTCGCCGGTGAATGCGACGAGGAGAGACCTGTTGTCATCGAGAGCCGCAGCAAGGCGGAACTACGCAAAGCCATCCGCGAGACACAACGCAAGATGCAGCAAGCCGCCAAAGAGATGAATTTCATGCAAGCAGCCAAATATCGAGACGAAATCAAAGCCATGCAGGAGGCGCTTCCCAACGCTCGAGGAGAATAGGTTCAAATTTCACTTTTTCGCCCTGTGGAATACACTTTTCACACTTCCTCCTGAGGGTGTGTATTGAATATTTCTTTAACAAAAGAACACGATATATAACACTCATATTAAACATATTACACAAACATATTACCCATCAGAAAACCATCGGAAGAAAAAATTTTATTGTACATAAAATATTTTTTCTACTTTTGCAAACCGATTTGTGCCATAGAGACACAATACAATAGATATAAAAAATAATTTTAAGAATTCATCATTATGACTAAGGCAGAAGTAGTTACCGAAATAAGCCATAACCTCGGCATCGAGAAAGCAGCTGTGCTGGCTACAATTGAAGAACTGATGGTTGTCGTCAAAGACTCGCTTGCCAAAGGTGAGAATGTTTATCTGCGTGGTTTTGGTAGTTTTATCATCCGTAAACGTGCTGAGAAAACAGGACGTAACATCTCCAAGAAAACCACCATTATCATCCCCGCTCACAACATTCCTGCTTTCAAACCCGCCAAGGTCTTCATGGAAGATGTCAAGAAATTGAAATAAAGAAATAATAAATAATAAATCATTCAAGTTATGCCCAACGGTAAAAAACACAAACGTCACAAAATGTCTACGCACAAGCGTAAAAAACGCTTGCGCAAGAATAGACATAAGAAGAGATAGTGTACCCTTGAGGTAGCACTCTCTTCTTCACCCCTGCCTACCTTTAAGGAGGGGAATCTAACAACTAAAACAAATTACACAACGACCATACGCGGTCGAATTGTGTAATTTGTTTTTTAGTTTAAGAGAGATACCTGACCGATGGTTATTGCTTGAAACAACCTGACAGGTAATTTCAATGAACAAAGAACTCATTATATCCTATTCCGATTCGGAAACCCAACTGGCACTGCTCGAAGACAAACAACTTGTAGAGCTACACTCTGAGAAGAACAACAGCCAGTACGCCGTCGGCGACATCGTGGTGGGCCAAGTGAAGAAAATCATGAACGGCCTGAACGCCACCTTTGTGGATGTAGCCGACAAGAAGAACGGATTCATGCACTATCTCGACTTGGGTCCCCAATTTGCCTCAGTCGACAAATATCTGCGTCAGGCGATGAACGGCGACGCCAAGATGCAGACGCTCCAGGACTTCAAAATCGAGGCACCTGTCCCCAAGACCGGCAACGTCTCCTCCACCTTGAAGGTGGGTCAATATATCCTCACCCAAATCACCAAAGAGCCCATCTCGACCAAGGGACCCAAACTGACTTGCGACATCTCGTTAGCTGGCCATTTCTTGGTGTTGGAGCCGTTCAGCAACAAGGTGTCTGTATCTCAAAAGATTAAAAACGGCGAGGAAAGAAACCGTCTCCGCAAACTGGTACAAAGCATCCGCCCTCAGAACTTCGGCATCATCGTCAGAACCAACGCCGAGGGCAAGTCGGTGTCGGATTTGGACTCCGACCTGCGGCGACTGATGGACGAGTGGGCCAACATGACCAAACGTCTCAAGACCATCAACACCCCCACCAAAGTCCACTCGGAACTTGACTCGGCATCGGCTCTGCTGCGCGACGTGCTGTCGGACGACTTCAACGCCATCTTTGTGAACAACGAGGGTATCTACAACGAGATACGCAACTATATCCACAATATCGCTCCCGAGAAAGACGACATCGTACATCTGTACAAGATGGAGACTCCCATCTTCGAACAGTTCGGCGTACAACGCGACATTCGACGAGCTTTCGGCAAGATTGTCACCATCCGCTCAGGTGTCTATCTCTATATCGAGCACACCGAAGCAATGCACGTGATTGACGTGAACAGCGGCAATCATATCAAGGCTGGCTCGGGACAGGAAGACACCACGCTGGCCGTCAACATCGAATCGGCAAAAGAGATTGCACGACAACTGCGACTGCGCGATATGGGCGGCATCATCATCATCGACTTTGTCGATATGGAAAAGGCGGAGAACCGCAAAAAACTTTTTGATGTGATGACAGAAGAGATGCGTCGCGACAAAGCTCGTCACACCATCCTGCCGCTGAGCAAGTTCGGTTTGATGCAAATCACTCGTCAGCGTGTGCGTCCCAGTACCGAAATCGATGTGCAGGAAAAATGTCCCTTCTGCAACGGCACAGGTACCATCAAACAAAGTCTTGTGGTAGTGGACGAGATTGAGAACAACCTCAAATACCTGCTGACCGTGCAGGGAGAGAAGAAGATTACGCTGATGACTCACCCCTATATCCACGCTTATCTCACCAAGGGTCTCTACTCGCGTCGTATCCAATGGATGCGGAAATATCGCACACTCATCAAGATTATTCCTCAAGAGAGTTACAACCTTTTGGAATACAAGTTCTTTAACGCCATTGGAGAGGAAATAGAGCTGTAGCGACCTCCTGTCTTTTGTAATATTTTTTAGAAAAAAGATTGCATATCGGAAAAAAACTCTAACTTTGCATGTCCGATAATAGCGGTCAATTGTCTCCATTCGGGGACTCTTTGGCGTAATTATCAGTTGATAACAAACAAATTCTAATTATATATAGAACTTATGCAAAAAAGTAAAGTTGGTCTCGATTTTGAGAAAGTGGAGCATGCACGCAGTGTTGCACACAACATTGCCGGACAAGTTCAAGAGTTCGTCAACCAATACACCACCGTCGCAGTAGAGCGTACAATTTGTCGCCTGCTGGGCATTGACGGTGTGGATGCCAACGAGGTACCGCTACCCAATATTGTGGTGGAAGAGTTGAAATCGAAAGGTGTCTTGGGTCAAGGTGCTATGTTCTTCCTCGGCAACGCTATCTGCGAAACGGGAAAGACCCCACAACAGATTGCCGAAGATGTGATGAACGGAAAGATAGACCTCACCCAGATGCCCGCTCATCCTCAAGCCGAACTGGACAAGGCTTTACAGCCCTATATCGATGCTGCCATCGACCGCATTCGCAAAAACCGTCTGCGTCGCGAGCACTATATCGAAACCATTGGCGAAGGATCGAAACCCTATCTTTACATCATCGTCGCCACAGGCAACATCTATGAGGATGTGGTGCAGGCACAGGCAGGCGCTCGTCAAGGTGCCGACATCATCGCTGTGATCCGCACCACGGGTCAAAGCCTGCTCGACTATGTGCCCTATGGCGCCACCACCGAGGGCTTCGGCGGCACTTTTGCCACTCAGGAGAACTTCCGCATCATGCGTAAGGCGCTCGACGAAGTGGGCGAGGAAGTGGGTCGCTACATCCGCCTTTGCAACTACTGCTCGGGTCTCTGTATGCCCGAAATCGCCGCCATGGGCGCCCTCGAGGGCTTGGATGTCATGCTCAACGATGCTCTGTACGGCATCCTGTTCCGCGACATCAACATGCAGCGCACGCTGATTGACCAGTACTTCAGCCGCATCATCAACGGTTTCGCTGGCGTTATCATCAATACAGGTGAGGACAACTACCTGACCACTGCCGATGCTTACGAAGAGGCTCACACGGTGTTGGCCAGCGACTTCATCAACGAACAGATGGCTCTGGCTGCAGGCTTGCCCGAAGAGCAGCAAGGCTTGGGTCACGCCTTCGAGATGGATCCC
>CAJOQB010000099.1 GCA_905236405.1 uncultured Bacteroidales bacterium | reverse complement strand
TGGAAGAACCAGTCCCACCACGCATCAAAGGCAGCACACCTGCCGAGCGACTGGAAAACAGTCCGGTCCTCAGCTGGTTGATTGCCTTGATGGGGCTGCCTTATCTGGTAATCAAGCTGGGCTTCCGACAAGGCTCGTTCGACTTGGATGTCTGCATTGTCCTCTTCTTGATGTTCGGCATCATCTTCCATGGCACACCGATGGCCTATGTACGTGCCTTTGGCAATGCCGCCAAAGGAGCCGCTGGCATCATCTTGCAGTTCCCCTTCTATGCCGGCATCATGGGCATCATCACGGGTGTGGGTGCCAGTGTCGACGCACAGAGTCTCGGCGAGGTGCTGAGCAACAGCTGTGTGGCCATCAGCAACGCCCATACCTACCCGCTGCTGACCTTCCTCTGTGCCGCGGTGCTCAACCTCTTTGTCCCTTCAGGCGGCGGCCACTGGGCCATCCAGGCACCTGTCATGTTCACCGCTGGCGCCAATCTGGGTGTCGACCCAGGGCTGACAGGCATTGCCATCGCCTGGGGCGACGCATGGACCAATCTGATACAACCGTTCTGGGCATTGCCGGCGTTGGCCATCGCCAAGCTCGATGCCAAAGACATCATGGGCTATTGTTTGATTGACTTGGTGGTGACGGGTGTCATCATAAGTGCAGGACTATTGATATGGGCAATATAACCTACGATATGAAATACGACAAAAACGAAATTGTGTCGATGCTCAATGCACGTGGAGCCGACGAGGAGGCTCTGATGCAGCGTGCCTTGGCGACCAAGCTGGAGCACTTGGACAACAATGTCCACTTGCGTGGATTGATAGAGTACAGCAGCGTGTGCAGCAAAAACTGTCTCTACTGTGGCCTCCGTTCGGGCAATGGCCATGCCGAGCGCTATACCATGACCGATGCCGAGGTGCTGGATTGTGCCCGTCAGGCCATGGAACTGCACTATGGCAGTGTCGCCATCCAGTGTGGCGAACGCAGCGACAAAGCGTTTACCGACAAGATTGCATACCTTGTGCGTGAAATCAAACGCCTGTCCGACGGTCAACTGGGCATCACCCTCTCCTGTGGCGAGCAGACCGAGGAGGTCTATCGTCAGTGGTTTGAAGCGGGAGCCCATCGCTATCTGCTCCGTATCGAAGCGTCGAACGAATCACTCTACTACAAAATTCATCCTAACGACGACCGTCACAGTTTTGCCAAACGCTTGGCATGCATTGACAACCTGATGAAGATAGGCTACCAGACGGGCACAGGCACCATGATTGGCCTTCCGTTCCAGACGGTCGAGGACATGGCCGACGATTTGCTCTTTTTCCAGAGAAAAGGGGTGGCCATGGTGGGCATGGGACCGTTCATTCCCCATCCCGAGACCCCGTTGTGGCAGTATCGCGACATCATACCGTCTGTCGACGAACGCCTTGCGATGACCATGCGGATGATTGCCGTGTTGCGACTGATGATGCCCGAAATCAACATGGTGTCGGCCACAGCCAACCAGACGTTGCATCCCCAAGGACGTTCCAGGGCCATAAAAGCAGGTGCCAATGTGTTGATGCCCAATCTTTCGCCTACCACATACAGAAGGGATTACCAGATTTATCCCGACAAACAATGCGTCGATGAGACGGCCGACCGGTGTGCATCGTGCCTGGAGTTGCAGATGCGTGCTATCGGCCATAACATACTCTACGATGCTTGGGGCGATTCCAAAGCGTTTTTGAAAAATCAGTCGAAGTCGAGGTAGAAAGGCCAGCGGTTGCGGAAATGCTGCAGGTCGTTGTAAACGAGGGTGGCAAAAGTCACCGAGGCTTCACCAGGACGGCAGGCGGCGATGCTGTTGCCCTTGTAGTCATAGACGGCGCTGTCGCCGCTGTATTCGATGTCCAGCCCGTCGACACCCACACAGTTGCATCCCACCACGTAGGCCATGTTCTCTATGGCACGGGCTTGCAGTAGCGTGCTCCAGGCATGGCTGCGCGAGGCAGGCCAGTTGGCACACACAATCATCAGGTCGTAGTCCAACGGAGGCACAGGCTCGGGAGGGTAGGAGGGCGCCACCATGGAGGGGTCCAGTCGTTCGTTGCGTAGCCATTTGGGGAAGCGCAGGTCGTAGCATACCACCGGACGGATACGCCATCCACGCCAGCGGAACGTCTTCTTCTGTGTACCTTTCTCCACTTGCGACCCTTCGCTGCTGAAACGGAAGGTGTGGGCCTTGTCGTAATAGAGGCCGTTGCCGTCGGCGTCGACCCAGTGCATACGGTTGTGTACGCCGGTGAAGTCACGGACAGCCCACGAAGCGACAAACAAAGCATCGTATTCCTTGGCCATCTGTTGGGCAAAAAGGAAGGTGGGGCCCTCGTCGTTCTCGGCAATCATCGGGATGTTGTTGGAGAAACCGGTGGTGAACATTTCGGGAGCGACAATGATGTCGGGATGCAGGCCGCTTTGGGCCACGGCGTTGTCGATGGCCTCTTCGACCAGACGGTGGTTTTGCTCGGGGTCTTCCCATGCAATCTCCTGTTGTACACAGGCTATGATCAATTCTTCTTTCATGGTGTTAATGGCAGTTGCAGGTACGGAACCATTTTTTCTGAGGGGTGGGCAGCAGTTGTTCTATGGCCTCTTGGTTGTCGTAGGTGAGGGGACAGGCACGCATGTCGATGACCTTGAGCGTATAGTTCAGCGAGGCAAAAGAGGCAGGGAAGTCGATGACACCAGTGGACCAAATCCTCAGTTCCTCCAGCCGGCAGAGGTTGCCCATCGAAGCAGGCAGGTCGAGGATGGGGTTGCGACTGAGGTTGAGCCGTCTCAGCTGGACGAGGTTGCCCATCTCGTCGGGGACGATGCGGATGTGGTTGCGTTCCATGTTCAGTTCCTCGAGAGAGGTCATCTGGCCTATTTCGGCAGGTATCTCACGGATGAAGTTCTTCGAGAGATCCAGCACCCTGAGGTTGTGGAAGGCGAACACCTCTTGTGGCACAGCCTTGAGGCGTTTATGGGTCAGTTTGAGGACAAAGACACTGTCGGGCTCGGTCACCTCGTCGAGCGAGCGGTACACCCTGTCGGGCTGTGCCGTCAGCAAGGCAGGCATCAGGAAGAGGGCGACGAAGCAGCATTTGATGATAGTCTTCATATATATTATAAGGTGTTGCTACATTTGGGCCACAGCGTCCATGTCGTGTTGCAGTTGCATCTTTAGTTCGTTGGGTGACGGGAACTGTTGTATGTCGCGTAGACGCTGAATGAAACGGATGGCGAGCGATTGTCCGTAGAGGTCGCTGTGGCAGTCGAGGATATGCACCTCGATAGTAGGGGCTGTCTGTCCAAAGGTAGGTTGTGGGCCGATGTTGACCATGCCTTTGTGCTCGGAGCCGTCGGCCATGAGGACGGTGGCGGCATAAACACCCTCTTTGGGCAGCGCCTTGTTCTCGTTGTCGAGCACGATGTTGGCGGTGGGGAACCCCAGCGTCCTTCCCACCTGACGACCATACGATACGGTGCCGGACACGGCATAGGGCGTCCCCAGCATCTTGTTGGCCAACGGCAGGTCACCCGACATCAAGGCGTTGCGTATCTGTGTCGAGCTTACCTCGATGCCGTCGACAAGGACAGGTGTGTCGCGGAATATCTTGAACCCTTCCTTAAGGGCAAGGTCGGGCAGTTGGTCGAAGTCGTTGTGCTGTTTGTTGCCAAACTGGTTGTCGTAGCCGATAACAATGGCCTTGGCATGGAGCCGTTGCAGCAGGTGTTGCCGCACAAACTGGCAAGCCGACAGGCTGGCCTCCTCACGGGTGAAGTGTATCCAGTCGATGTTCACGATGCCGTGCCGTTCGAGCAGTTGTCGACGTTCCTCGTTGGTGGAGAGCAAGTGGAACCGTTCGTCGGTCTTGCCTAACACTAAACGGGGATGGTTGTCGAAGGTGACGACCACCGGCGTCAGCCTCTCGGTGGCTGCCGTTCTCAGCAACATGTCGAGGATGTGCTGGTGACCGGTGTGGACGCCGTCGAACATGCCCACCGTGACAATTGTTGGATGGTCTATATTGTTGATATGTTGTTCCTTATTGTAAGTCATGTAGTAGAAAACCGAGTGCAAAGTTACATTTTTTTTTGGTAGTGTCGGAAAAAGGTGTATCTTTGCAAACTGAAATTCTAACAACATTTTGTATTATTAAATTAAAAGACAGTTAATTATGCCTACAAGAATTAGACTACAACGTCACGGTAAAAAGAATAACGCTTTTTATCACATTGTTGTTGCGGATGGTCGTGCACCTCGAGATGGAAGATTCATTGAGAAGTTAGGCACCTACAATCCGAACACCAACCCCGCCAGCATCGAGCTCAACCTGGACCGTTCCGTCCAGTGGCTTCAGAATGGCGCTCAACCCAGCGATACCTGCCGTCGCATCCTCTCCTACAAGGGTGCTTTGCTGAAGAACCACCTTCAGATCGGTGTCAACAAGGGTGCCATCAGCCAAGAACAGGCCGATGTGAAGTTCAACGAGTGGCTGCAGGCCAAAGAGGCCAAGATTTCTGGTGTTCGCAGCACCGTCGAGAACGACAAACGCAATGCCCGCAAGGCTGCTCTCGAGACCGAGAAGAAACAGAACGAGGATAAAGCCGCTGCCATCGCTGCCAAGCGTCAGGCCGCTGCCGAGGCTGAGGCTGCCGCCAAGGCCGAGGCCGAAGCTGCTGCTAATGCCGAAGAGGCTCCTGCAGCTGAAGAAGCTCCCGCTGCTGAATAAGAATGTTTGTAATATTTGAATCTGGCAAGGCGTTCCAGTGATGGAACGCCTTTGCTGTTATTATTGCGTATCCGTGCAATAATTCTTCCTTGCTGGCGTTATAATGCCATAAATATTAAAACAAAAGTATCATGGCAACAATGACAATAACCTACGACGGGCGTAATCGTGCCGCTCGGGCGGTCGCCGAGATGCTGCGTTCGCTCGACTTCCTGCACATCACCGAGCCGAAAAGAAAACCGATGTCCTCGGTCGACCGCTCGTTAGCCGAGTTCGAGCGCGGTGAGACCACCGTCTGCGACACGTTCGAGGACTACCTGAAAAGCATCGAGGCATGAAGTACCGCATTGAATACTCCACCACTTTCAAGCGGTCGTATAAGCTGGCGAAGAAGCGCGGACTGCCGATGGATGAGTTGAACGGCGTTGTGCGGACGCTGGCCGAAGGGCGCAAGTTGGCTGCCAAGTTCCACGACCACCAACTTATGGGGCGCTACAAAGGTTGCCGCGAGTGCCACATCCAGCCCGACTGGCTACTTATATATCGTATACAGGAACGGCTCGAAATCCTTAACCTTATCGACACTGGCTCCCACGCCGATTTGTTCGGAATGTGATAATTGAGGCAGGGTGGGGCGTTGACAAAAACAGCAGCGGCAACAGCATGACGAAATGCTGTTGCCGCTATCTCTTTGTTGAGGATGGCACAAAATGGGGGCAGGAGAGTTCCTGCGAGAGGGTGGGGGACTACCGTCTCCGGCCCTGTTGTTCCTTGGCCTCGATGGTCATGGTGGTGTGGGGGACGACACGCAGACGCTCCTTGGGTATCAGCTTGCCGGTGACGCGGCAGATGCCATAGGTGCCGTTGTTGATGCGTATCAAAGCAGCCTCGAGGTCTTTGATAAATTTCTGCTGACGGGCGGCCAGTTTGTTGTTCTGTTCTTTCGACAGCACATTGCTGCCCTCTTCGAGGGCCTTGAAGGTGGGGGCGGTGTCGGTGACGTCGTTGCCCTCGTTGGCCACGGCGGCTTGCAACAGGGCCAGGTTCTTCTTGGCCTCCTCAATCTTGTCCAATATAATCTGACGGAACTCTTCCAATTCCTCGGCAGAGTAGCGTGTTTTCTCTGGTTGTGCGTTGTTTTCCATGTCTAATACGTGTGTTAAGCCTTAGGCTAATGAATGTGCAAAAGTACGAATACTTTTCTTAATGTCAAAAAAAATCTTGCATTCTATCGTTCACCCTCCTGCAAGTACAAATCTATCAGCCCGTTTGGAGCCGAGATAAAGATGGTCCGTTGGTCGCGGTCCACCTTTTGGATGACTTGGTCGATGACGGGTATCAGTATTTCGGTGCCGTTGTTGTCGATTTGGAAGAGGGGTTGGGCGGGATAGTCGATGATGCTCTGGATGGTGCCTATGTCGCCTTTCTCGTCGTCGACCACGTGAAAGCCTGTCACTTCGTGGAAATAGAACTTGTTGCCAGTCAGTTTGGGCAGCAGGTCGAGAGGCAGGTAGAGGTCGTGACCCACCAAGGCATGCGACTCTTGTGGCGTGAGGTCCTCGAAGGTGACTATCGCCTTGTTGCCGTTGAGGTTCAGGGCCTCGATAAAGTAGGGCACCAGCACGCCCCCTTTGCCTTCGACCAGCACCGAGTCAAGTTCGGCATAGTCGTCGGGAGTGTCCACATCGAGGAACATCACCACCTGCCCCTTGACACCGAAGGGTTTGGTGATTTTTCCCAGATAATAGCATTCGTCTTTGTTCATTGTGGTGGTATTACAAAACAGTAGCGGTTATATAAATTATAGTTTATTATTGAGCGTGAAGAAACACGCTATCATGGAGACATGTTATTCTTAATTAAGTGGCATCGGGCTCTTTCTGTTATACAGGTTGAAGTCCAGGCACAACCCCAATGCCAGGCTGCGAGGAGTGTAGGGTATTTCCAGTTTGTTGGTGATGGACCACGAGTAGCTGATATTGAATTTGAAGTGTTCCCAACCGAAGCGCCAGATGATGGAGGGCTCCAGGAAGGGAGCTTCTCCTTGAACGTCTTTGTTTTGTGTGACGACCGTGTTTGTAACGGTGTTGCCCTGTTCATCCACCGAGCTGTTTTCTTCTATGGTTTTGAGGTTGACATCATAGAGGAGCATGCCACCCCGCAGTCCGAACCCCAGTTCCATGTGGTTGCCTTGTCCGAGCCGTTTGAAACCGTAGTTGCCTTGGAGGAAATAGGACTGGATGCGGCCGGCTTGGTAATCGGTTGTGAACAATCCGCTACTGCTCACAATGTCGCCCCAGGTGTTGGAGTAACCGGCATACAGCTCGGCCACGCCCTTGTCTCCGACGGGCGAGAACAAACCTGCAGCGAATTGGAGTTTTGTTCCTTCGTTACTGTTGTTTTTTACATAGCCTTGGGCGGCGATATGGTCTGTGACACCCAAGGCGACGCTGGCACATCCAGGGCCGATGTCCGCTCTCAACTCTCCTTTCCTGTCAATCAGCGGGATGTTCATTACTTGTGGACGATAGAGCGAAGAGCATCCGCAGAGCGAGAAAAGCAGAGCGGTGACTGTTAAATTGATGATTATACGCCTTCTCATAGATTGTTAGATTTTTATTTAAGACATGAAAAGAAAGTGCAAAAATACATAATTTCTTTATCATTGAAGCAGTGTTTGTCGAAAAAACAACCAGCGATGATAATCCAATTCAGAAAAAGTCTTATTTTTGCAACGGGAAACCATTGTTGCTACAACTTTGGTTTGTGGTTTTTATGTTGTTGAAATAAAAACAGATATATTGTTTCATGACATTGATAATATAAATTGTAAATCAATAGACTGCAATGGCGCTACTGCATATACTTTTCTTCTGCCACTTTCTGGCCGATTTCGGTCTCACATCGCCTGCCATGATCAAGGCCAAGGCGGATGGGCGCAATCCCTGGCCGATATTGCTGCATGCAAGCATCCATGCGGGGCTGGTGACGCTCTGTCTCCTGTTTTGGCACACTCCGTGGAAACTGTTGCTGATGATGACCCTCATGGAGCTCGTGTCGCATTTCCTTATCGACACAGGCAAAGGGCTGCTCACTGCCCGCTTTCCCATCTTGGCTGACATGAAGAAGAAGCCCTACTGGATGCTCTTCGGGCTCGACCAGCTCCTTCATCTCACCATCTTGGTGCTGATTTGGCAGCTATGTTGATTTTTTTTTGTGATTAAAGTAATAATTCAATAATAAACAATAAAACAATGAAAAAGAGACTATCCAATCTGTTGTTTGCAATTGCAGTACTGGCTGCCGCGATGGTGTTTTCGGCCAGCAATATGGTCAATAGGCAACACGAACCGGAAAGAACAATGGTGAACGATGGCGACGACGACCTGTTTCTCATCAATGTGAAAGGGTTGTATGGCTTTATCGACAGGAGCGGGAAAGTGGTCGTGGAGCCAAAGTACTATGGCGTGAGACTACCTTTTAGCGAGGGCCTGATGCCTGTCATGGATGAGATGGAAAAATGGGGCTATATCGACATGAAAGGCCGTATGGTGATCAAGCCACAATTTGATTTGGCATGGGAATTTCGTGATGGGCTGGCGTTGGTTTTTGACGACAAGACAGGGAAATATGGCTTTGTCGACAAGGATGGGAAGATGGCGGTCAAGTTCCAATATGACTATGCCAATTTTTTCAGCGAAGGCATGGCGGCAGTCATGATTGGTGACGAGGAGACAGGGAAGTGGGGCTTCATCGACAAGAACGGCAAGGTGGTGATCAAGCTGCAGTATGACGGTGCGGTGGAGTTCAGCGAGGGGCTGGCAGCCGTAAAGACAGGGGGCAAGGAAGAAGGCTCTTGGGGGTTCATCGACAAGCGTGGCAAGATGGTGATAGCGCCTACATATTCCATTGTCGGTTGTTTCGAGAATGGACTGGCATTTGCCATAAGGGGCCAAAAGGTAGGGTATATCAACACGAAAGGGAAAGAGGTGATAGGCTTCGGCGATTACGTGCTTGACGAATTCAGCGAGGGGATGGCTGTGGCGATAACCACGGATGGCGACAGGAACCTGTATGGCTTTGTCGACACGAGTGGCAAGATGGTGATAGCGCCACAGTATGACTTTGCCTGGGACTTCCACGAAGGGCTGGCTGCCGTCGAGGTCGACGGCTTCATCGGCTTTATTGACAAGAGCGGCAAGATGGTGGTAAAGCCCAAGCACCTGCGGGCAGGCAATTTCCATGACGGACTGGCGGTGGTGGAAAACAACAAAGGCAAGAGGGGATATATAGACAAAAAGGGGAAAGTGGTGATCAAGCAAAAATATGATTGGGCAGAAGATTTCTGCAACGGATTGGCTTTGGTGGAACAAGGCCCCGACGAGGCAAGGAAAATGGCTTATATCGACAAGCAAGGGAAATATGTGTGGAGAGAGAAATAGTCCCCTCCGACGCATCCTTTGCCGTGAGAAGGGTGCTACAGGTGGTGACGAGTCACTATATATTTAATAATGTAAAATGACAAAAAAACGTGTTATAGGCATCGGAGAGACAGTGTTGGACATCCTCTTCAAGGACGACCAGCCACAAAAGGCCGTTCCCGGAGGCTCTACCTTCAACAGCATCGTCTCGCTCGGACGTGCCGGTGTGCCGTGCACCATGGTGACCGAGACCGGCGGCGACCACATAGGCGACATCATCTGCCGCTACCTGCAGCAGAACGGAGTGTCGTCGGAATACGTCTGCCGCCACGATAATGTCAAGTCGCACATCTCGCTGGCATTCCTCGACGAGCACAACGACGCCCAGTACATCTTCTACAAAGACCATGCCTCGGTGTCGCTCGACGGCCCGTTGCCGGCGATGACCAAGGACGACGTGGTGCTCTTCGGCTCCTTCTTCGCCATCAACCCCGCCATACGTCCTGTCGTGGGCCCGCTGCTGCGGGCTGCACGCGAGGCCGGCGCCTGGCTCTACTACGACGTCAACTTCCGCAAGAACCATATCGCCGACCTGCCGCAAGTGTTGGCCAATGTGGAGGAGAATATGAGCATGGCCACAGTGGTGCGAGGGTCGGTGGAG
>CAJOQB010000098.1 GCA_905236405.1 uncultured Bacteroidales bacterium | reverse complement strand
CGACTACAGCGACGATGCCGCCATCGGCAGTGTGGAGTTGCCTTCGGTGAAGGTATATCCCAATCCCTCCAAGGGGATGGTGAATGTCGATGTGGCCGAGTTGGGCGATGCCAACTACAAGGTGTTCGACATGAACGGCCGTTGTGTCTATGAGGGTCGCACGGTGCTGACCACCACCACGCAGACACTCAACCTCAGCAGCCTGTCGAACGGCACCTACCGTCTGGTGCTATACACTTCGGGCAACAGCTATTCGCAAACCATTGTCATCGCCAAATAAGACATAGCATATGAAAAACATCTTGTCGCTTCTGCTCTTTCTCTCCTTGACGCTGCTGACAACGGCACAGGTGTCGCACGGCAGTCGTCCACTGTTCCGTCATGCTGACGGCGAGTGTATGCTGATGGACATTGCCCCTGTCGATCCGCAGAAACACCTGCAGGAGGATATGGACGGTGTTGCAGGGGCATCCCCCTTGCGTATGGGCATCACCCGTCGGGTGGAGATGACCAGCGACGAGATGCTGTCATTCCATAGCGACACTGTCGGCAACGAGGTGGTCTCCACCGTTCGCTTCCGTTCACCCCGTGCCACTTTCCAGTCGTTCCGTTTCTCTCTGTTCGACCTGCCCAAGGGGGCACGGATGTTCTTCTACGATGCTCAGCATAACTATGTGCTGGGTGCCTTTACCGAGGACAACCGCCAACCCGACGGCACCTTTTACACTCAGGCCATCCCTGGCGAGGTGTGCTATATGGAATACCGTTGCCCTGTAGAGTCGGTGACGGCTGGTTCGTTCCGTCTGTCGCATGTGGTGCAGGGTTACAAGGATATGTATGGCGACAACTTCTCCAAGGCCCACTTAGGCTATTCGCAAGGCAACTGTCATATCGACGTGGCTTGCCCCGAGGGCGACGACTGGCGTGACCAGATTCGCTCGGTGGTGGAGATATACACCCTCACCACTGCCGGCGGCTACCTCTGTTCGGGTGCGTTAATTAACAACACCGCCAACGACAAGACTCCCTATGTCCTGTCGGCCTACCACTGTCAGGAACTGGAGGATTCGCTGCTGGGTCATGTGTTCTATTTCAACTATCAGGCTTCGGCTTGTGGTGCCGACGATGCCCCCATAGACCAGACGGTGGCGGGCTGTGAATATATGGCGTTGGACGGCCAGTCGGATTTTTGGTTGGTGCGTCTCAACGAGCAAGTACCTGATGCCTACCAGCCTTACTATGCCGGCTGGAGTCGCGAGGTGGTGGACCGACCCACGATAGGATGCGGCATCCATCATCCGGGTGGCGACATCAAGAAAATCAGTTTCCCCTATCGAGTACAGCTCTCTCCCGACTATCGCCGTTTCTATCGCGTCGACTGGGTGCGTACCCGAGGCGTGGTCGAGAAAGGTTCGTCGGGCTCACCTCTGTTCAATGGCAACAAGTTGATCATTGGCCAGCTTTGGGCAGCCTTTGGCAGTGTGTCGTGCAACGACGAGTCGGGCTTCAGCATGTATGGCCGTATCTCCTCGTCGTGGTTAGGTGGCGGTACGGCAGGCAGCTGTCTGCGTCCTTGGTTAGACCCGCTTTATACCGACGCTGTCACCTGTGGTGGCCTCGACTATACCGCTGCTGCTCCCACCCCCGACGGAGTCAGTTCGGACAGCCGTCTGTTCCTTTATCCCAACCCCACTAACGGCATTGTCAAACTGAGTCTGCCCGAACTGGGCGAGGCTACCTACTTGGTACGCGACATGCAAGGCAATGTCGTTTTCGAGGGTCGCACCATTGTCTCTACTGTCACCCATGCCCTCAACCTTACCTCCATCCCGTCAGGAACCTATGTGTTGGAGGTCACGCTGTCGGGCAAGGTGTACAGGAACACTATTGTTATCTATCGATAGTTAGTTGATAAATAATACAAAAACAATATGAAAAAGTTGCTTGTTCTCTTGTGGGCGATTGTTATGATTGGCTATTCCTCTTACGCCTACGATTTTTCCTATACATATGATGGAAAGACACTATATTATAATTATGTAGACAACAATTCTGTTGAAGTTACAGGGGAAGTGTTTGGCGGTTATGGTGTACCCTCGTATACGAATTTATTGGGTGCTGTCGTCATACCTGACAGTGTTGTCGACAACAATACAACCTACCGTGTCGGTGGCATAGGCAATAATGCTTTCTACTTCTGTTCTGGCATAACATCAGTGATAATTCCTAGTAGTGTTGTCAGTATAGGAAATTATGCGTTTTATAACTGTGAATTTATGACATCGATTGTTATCCCCGATGGTGTTGTGTCTATCGGTTTGTATGCCTTTGAGTCTTGTTCGGCGTTAACATCATTGAATCTCCCCAAAACCATTAAATCCATAGGTGATTTTGCATTTGGTTCGTGTACCAGTTTGGGGGACACAGTTTTTATTCCGGATTCTGTCACATTTATTAGCGATGGATGCTTCAGGAACTGTAGTGGTCTCAATGCTGTTGTCTTTAATGACATTATCATCAGTATTGGTTCAACGGCTTTTTGGGGTTGTAGTGGACTGTCAGACACCCTCGTCATTCCCTCATCGGTACTGACAATAGGGAGTTATGCTTTCTATAACTGTTTTGGGCTTACCTGTGTCATTCTCTCCGAAGGTATTACTTCTATTGGCAATTCTGCGTTTAGTAACTGCTACGCTTTGATAGGAGATTTGGTATTACCTGCCTCTGTTACATCTTTGGAAAGTAGTGCTTTTGCGTGTTGTCAGAATCTGAATACCGTCACAATGGGCAATTCGGTTACAGTTATCAGTTCTTATGTTTTTTCAAGTTGTATCGGCTTGACTTCCGTTACATTAGGTGATTCGGTCACTGTTATCGACAATTTCGCTTTTAATGGCTGTACGGGATTGATGTCTATCAATATTCCTAATACGGTTACCACCATTGGAAACAAAGCTTTCTACAATTGTACTTCTATGTCTTCCATAACCATCCCCGATGCTGTCACTTCTGTCGGTTTTTCCGCCTTTGAGGAATGTGGTTTGGATTCGATAACAGTGGGCTGCTCTCTGTCCAACATAGGCAATGATGCATTTTCTGGCATCTATCCTACATACTTGAATTATAATTGTCAAGTCGATTTGCCAGGAGCCATACAATCAAAAAGTGTTCTAAATACTGTTATTGTTGGCGACAGTGTCCAAACCATCTTTGATGATGCTTTCGAG
This sequence comes from uncultured Bacteroidales bacterium, assembly GCA_905236405.1. Classification (GTDB taxonomy): domain Bacteria; phylum Bacteroidota; class Bacteroidia; order Bacteroidales; family P3; genus Colimorpha. Next base: position 4,610 of record CAJOQB010000098.1, on the reverse strand, counting down.
AACTGCACCCTTCTCGGTACGGTAATTATTGGTAACTCGTTGACCTCTATTGGAAGAAAAGCTTTCCTGAATTGTTCAAGTCTCGATTCTATAAACATTCCTGCCACTGTTAACACTATTGGGAGTTGTGCTTTCCGTGGTTGTACAGGTCTCGTCGATGTCAATCTTCTTTGTGCTATCAGCACCATTCATGACTCTTGTTTCTACGGATGTGTTGCTCTACCTAATGTCAGTATTCCTGACGGCGTGGAGTCGATTGGCGGTGCGGCTTTCAGATATTGCAGCAACTTGACCGTTGTCAATTTACCACCCGCCCTTGATACTATAGGCATGATGGCATTCGAAGGGTGCAGCAGTCTTCCCGAAATCAATTTCCCCGAGACAGTTACCACTATAGATGCTATGGCATTCATGGATTGCACAAGTCTTACCTCACTTGTCCTTCATGACGGATTGGCCAGTATTGGCAACAATGCATTCCGTAATTGCAATCATATTGACACTGTTTTCTTGCTGTCATCAACGGCACCGTCTTTGGGAATCAATGTGTTTAGTAACAATGCGGAGGGACGGGTGTTTATGCTTGGCGGGTGTTGGTATGAGAATTATCAAGGAGCTGCAGGCTGGACAAGCTATATGGATGCCATACGTGTACCTGATTATGGTTTTTCTATCACCTTGTTATCAGAAAACGACACCATGGGGTCGGTATCGGTTGTATTGGCTCATAACAATGAGGTGCGTTGCGACTCCACAGCGGTAATACAGGCGGTGGCAAATCCGGGATACCATTTTGTTCAATGGAGCACAGGCAGCACAGCCAATCCCGACACCATCCACTTATTCGGAGACACTACCGTTACAGCTTTCTTTATCGATGATGTTTACACGTCCATATGTATGGTCACTGTCGAGAACAACCATTATAAAGTAGTGTGGAATAAGGAAACAGGAGTGTCTGATTATCTTATCTACCGTATGGCTGAGGATGAAAACCAATTTGAATTAGCTGCTGTCGTGCCTTATAACGATTTATCGACATGGACAGATGTTGCATCGGATCCTGTAAACAACCGTTGCCGTTATCGAATCAGTGCCACCGACAGCTATGGCAATGAGTCACCGAGGAGTACTGTCCATAGAACCATGCATCTTTCGCTCTATCGTGGAGACAATCAAGGTCAATGGGTTCTGTACTGGTTACCATACGATGGTATTGATTATAATACCTATATCATCTACCGGGGTACCAGAATTGACAACATGCAGGAGATTGAACGGGTGCCTATCGGTGGCGAAAATGTTTTCATCGATAACTATACCGCTTCGGGTGATGTCTATTACCAAGTAGGCATCTTGCTCCCTAACCCATGCAATCCGTCCAAATCGTATGATGTGGCTTTGTCCAATTGTGTTTACAGTGGCAACATCGGGATAGGGTCGGTTGACAGTTTCCCTTATGATATTGCTGCTGTCAATGGATGTGTCATCGTCAACGGAGGAGACAATGAGCAAGTTGTCGTATACGATATTACAGGTCGTGTGTTGACCAATACCAAACTTGACAAGAATCCTTGGCGATGTGAAGTGCCCGTTTCGGGAGTCTATGTGGTGAAGGTGGGCGACTATCCTGCCAAGAAGATTGTGGTGATAAAGTAATCAGAACAGGAAGAAGAGTGCGGCGCCGCATACGCTGACGATGGCGCCTATCACCTCGCGGACACGGACCTTCTGGTGGAACAGCCATGCAGCGGGGGCAATAATCAACACAGGTGTCAACGCGAAGAGGGTCTGGGCGATGCCAGTGGCGGTGTAACGGGTGGCCATCAGCGAGACGCTGACGCCGATGAAGGGGCCGAACAGCATCGAGCCGGCAGCACACCACATCGCTTTACGGTCGCGGACGGCACTACGCAGACGGTCGAGACGCTCGTTTTTCAACAACATCATCAGTAAGAGAAAGCCTGTCAACCCCATGAGTCCACGTATCATGGTGGAGGCAAAGGCAATGCTGATGTCCCACGGCACATCCAACACACCGCTCTCCACCGTGCCCGAGGCAAGCGCTGCCGACAAGGAGGCGTCGTAGTGCAGCAGTCCCACTTTGCTTAACACCAACCCAATGCCTTGACAGATGCCAGCGCCGCAGGCATAGACGATGCCGTTGACGGGCAGGTTCAGCTTCAGCCTTCCACCGTTTTGTTGTTGGGTCGACTTGTCGTTGTCCTTGGAGAGAATCGACATGGCGATGCCGCCGATGGTGACAATCATGCCCACGATGGCAATGGGCCGCATCTCCTCGCCGAGGAACAGACGACCCACGATGGCTGCCGAAGGAGCCGAGAGGGTCATGAACAGTTGTCCGAACCGCGAGCCGATGAGGATATAGCCCTGCATCAGGCAGTAGTCTCCAATCACATACCCCACCAATCCCGACAGCAGCAGCCAAAGCCAAGTGCCGCCATCGGCATAGCGTGGATAGGGTGTTCCCATCATCAGCCACAGCGCAAGGTAGAACATGATGAGCGACATGGTCATACGGATGGCGTTGAATGCCAACGACCCCATTCGTTTGGAACCCACCTCGGCAAAGAGGGCGGTGACTGTCCACGACAGGGCGACAAACAGGGAGAGGGTCTCGCCAAACAGTTTCATTGTTCAGACACGGTAAGGTCGACAACGGTGCCGTGTGCAGCACGTATCAGGTCGTCGGGAGCGATGCAAAACTGGAGACCACGCATCCCGGCACTGCAGTAGACCTGCGTGTGTTGCATGATGCTGGTATGGAAATAGGTGGGGAAAGGCTTCTTCATGCCGATAGGCGAACAACCGCCACGGATGTAGCCGGTGAGGGGAAGCAACTCTTTCTGGGGGATGAGGTCGCATTTCTTGTTGCCGGTGGCACGAGCGGCCTTTTTGAGGTCCACCTCTTCGGCGCCAGGCACGACACAGACAAAGTGGCCCGTCTTGTCGCCTTGCAGCACGAGAGTCTTGAAGAGTTGCTCGATGGGCAATCCAAGTGTCTGGGCAATATGAGCGGCACCTAAATCCTGTTCGTCGACAGGGTAGGAGAGAAGCCGGTAGTTGATTTTCTCTCGGTCGAGGATGCGTGCCGCGTTGGTCTTGTTTATCTTCTCTTTCATGGATGGGAGGGTTACATGAGCTCGTCGAGTTCCAGCCAACGGAGCTCTTTCTCGTCGAGTTGGGCGATGATGTCGCCGATACGTTCCGAAGCCTCGGTGAGCCGTTGCACGTCGGTCTCGTTGCCGCCGCTGAGCAGGGCTTCGAGGTCGGCTTTCTCTTGGTTGAGCGCCTCGATGTCGCGACCCAACTGTTCGTATTCTTGCTTTTGTTTGTAGGTGGCTTTGGGAGTGGTACTACGTGGTTTCTCGTAACGGGGCTTTTCATCGCGACGTTGTTTCGTCTGGGCTTTCTCCTGTTGCTGACGATTGGCAAGGTACTCGGAGTAGTTGCTGTGGTAGTCGCGGATTCGGCCTTGGCCTTCGAAGACGAAGATGTGGTCGACCAGGTTGTCCATGAAACTGCGGTCGTGGCTGACGATGACCAGACAGCCTTTGTAACGACGCAGGAACTGTTCGAGAATCTCGAGCGTGTAGATATCCAAGTCGTTGGTTGGCTCGTCGAGAATCAGGAAGTTGGGGTTGGCCATCAGCACGGTGAGCAGGTAGAGCCGTCGTTTCTCGCCGCCCGAGAGATTGCCGAAATAGTTGTATTGTGTGGTGCCGTCAAAGCCAAAATAGGTCAGGAACTGGTGGGCAGTCATCTCCTTTCCGCCGTCGAGCTCTATCACGTCGGCCACCTCTTTGACAATCTCGATGACCCGCATGTCGTCTTTGGCTTTCATGCCCCCTTGGGTGTAGTAGCCGAACTGGATGGTCTGTCCGACGACGATGCGGCCACTGTCGGGACGCAGCTGTTCGGTCATCAGTTGCAGGAAGGTCGACTTGCCGATTCCGTTGGGTCCGACGATGCCAATCTTCTCGCCGCGTTTGAAGGTATAGCTGAAGTCGTCGACCATCGGGACACCGTCGTAGCTCTTGCAGACGTTGTACATCTCGAGAATCTTGCCGCCGATGCGTTCGGTCTTGACGCTCAGCTCAGGTCGCCGTTCGTCGAAACGGGTGTGGGCTTTCTGTTCCAGTTCGTAGAAAGCGTCGATGCGGGCACGAGCCTTGGTGCCGCGGGCTTGTGGCATCCGTCGCATCCATTCCAGCTCGGTGCGGTACTGGCTGCGGGCTTTCTCCACCTCGGCCCGTTCGTTGAGTTGCCGTTCCTCCTTCTTCTCCACATAGTAGTCGTAGGTGCCGCGATAGTGGTAGAGGCGGCTGTTGTCTATCTCGAGGATATCTTGGCATACATGGTCGAGGAAATAGCGGTCGTGGGTGACCATCAGCAGGCTGAGTTTCTGTTTGGAGAGGAACTCTTCGAGCCACTCTATCATGGCGATGTCGAGGTGGTTGGTCGGCTCGTCGAGGATAAGGAAGTTGACATCGTCAATCAGCGTGCGGGCCAAGGCCACCTTCTTCTGCTCGCCGCCGCTGAGCTGGTGGACAGGCTTGTCGAGGGTGGTGATGCTCAGTCGGCTGAGT
>CAJOQB010000097.1 GCA_905236405.1 uncultured Bacteroidales bacterium | reverse complement strand
GGGTGTTTCTTTCATCAAGCGGCTTCTTCGGCGAGGGCGTGCTCGACTATCAGACGGCGGCGTTCAAATCGGACCAGTTCATGTTCTATCTGGACTCCGTCACGGCCATCACGAACCAGTTCAAGATGGTGCCCAACGACGACGGCACGCGCTTCCCGATGGCCTCGGCCGACGCCTTGAGGCTGAAATGGGACATCAGGGTGCCTGAGCTGGTGACACAGACCATAGGCCAACCCATCTGCATGTATGGCGACACCTATTTCTCGGGCAGGACCATCTTGAGACCCGACGGCTATTCGGCCGACGGCAGTATACGTTTCGGTCTCACCGAGTTCAACTCCGACCACTTCGACTTGGATGCCAGGTCGTTCGTGGCCGACTCGGCGAGTTTCGTCCTCTATTCTGCCGATACAGCTAACGTCGCTTTTGCCGCCACCAACTACCGCACCCATGTCGACTTCGACGCACAAAGGGTGCAATACGACTATCTCGATGCGAGCAGCAACCTCGACTTCCCGATGAACCGCTTCATCTGCTCGTTGAAGGAAGCCGAATGGGACATGACGACCAACAGCCTGCACCTTTACAACCCTGTGGAGAGCTTTGGCGACTATGCCACGGCCACAACACACGAGGAGCTACTGGCCATCCACAACAACGCCTCCAAGTTCATTTCCTTGGTGCCTGAACAGGACTCCCTGCAGTTCTACAGCATGAGTGCCGAATACGACATGACCAACTATGTGATCCATGCCCACGACGTGAAGATCATCCGGGTGGCCGATGCCGCCGTGTTCCCGTATAACCACGATGTCGACATCAACGCGGAGTCGAGGTTGGAGCCGGTGCAGGGCGAGTTGCTGGCCGATACGCTCAATATGTACCATCTCTATAAAGATGCTGTGGTGAACATCCATGGCCGCAACTATTATGATGCGCATGGCGTGTGGGACTATGCCAACGCCGACGGACGGAGCACGCCGATCCAGGTGGATACCATCGTCCCCGTGAACGGCATCACGCATGGCTATGCCCATATCGCCGATACCGCTGAGTTCCAGCTGAGCACACAGTTCGGGTTCCAAGGCCGCATGACCTTGAAGGCCACCGAACAACTGGGCTATTTCGACGGACAGTTTGCCTTGCTTGCCTTTGAAGAGCCTAGCGTTGTCAGTGTCGATGCTCCCGAACCTACCGGAGAACAGGCTGATTCGACAAATATGGAAGGGTATATCATTCTTGATGACTTCGACCCTGCCTCAGCGCCGATGATGCTTGACACCGTTGCCGCGTTGAACCATTGGTTTGTGTCAGCGGCCTCGATCAACCCCGCCGATATCCAAATTCCCATTGACATGGAGCGCATCCAAGGCAAAGACCCACGTATGTCCAATGGTCTCTATTATGAGTTGGCCATCGACGGCGGTTATTTCGGTTCGTTCCTTACTCCAAAAGAAGGCAGGAAAGACTTGGACGAGACCGCTCCCGCCAACGGAACCCTTTGGTTCGATGCCGCCAACCTGCGTTTTGTGGTGACCGACCCGACACAATACGACACCTATGTCGATGTGGATTCGCGAGGCGTTGTAGACGGACAGGGCAGCTTCGACTTGGGATTCGACACGCCTCTGGCCGATTTCATCGTGCACGGCAGCTATACGCAATATCCTAACGACAGCCTTACGTTACAAGGCCTCAATGTGTTCAAGGCTCCCATCTTTGATGACGATGCCTTGGCGGCCATGGCTGAGGTGTATGCCAACGTGGAAGGACGTTCCATCGACCTGAGCGAGACGCCTTATTTGCATTACTTCCGTTCCGAGACCGACGAGGTGAGGGCGGAGGAACGACAGAGAGCCATGGAACTGGAAGGCTATCCACAGATGGAATCGTCTGATTTCTACGCAAGTACAATCGTTATCCCCGACTTGAAGATGGTGTGGAACGACCAGCTGCATGCCTTCATCTCGGTCGGGAAAATCGGACTGGGTAGCTTTGGCACTCATGTCGTCAACAAGTACGTTGACGGCTTCGTGATGTTCGACCGTCGTCTGGGCAACATCACCTATTACTTCCAATACGACATGTTCCAGACCTATATCAACTACAACAGCGGTGATGGTCAGTTCCAGGTGCATTGCACCTATTCCGACATCAACCAAAGGCTCGCCGACATCAGGGAGAAAAACCGTACCAGGACCAGAGACGACAAACGTTTCCAATATGTTGCGGTTCCCTACGAGTCGATGCTTGACTTCCTCAACCGCCTGAAATACGCAGGAATAGAGGTGGGTAATTTCTAAAAAATGAGTTTTTTTTCGATAAAATGCCCGCCATATACCAATTATTTGTACTTTTGAAACTCCAAATCGATTGAAACAATAAACCATATCGCGATGAAATTCATAGTATCAAGTTTAAAGCTATTGAAGAGCCTGCAAGCCCTTAGCGGTGTCATCGGCTCGAAGAACACTTTGCCCATCTTGGACGACTTCCTCTTCCATCTGGATGCCAACCAACTGAAGATCACTTCGTCGGACCTCGACGTGACTATGACGGTCAGCCTGGTCCCCGACATGGTGGAAGGCACGGGCGAGGTGACCATCCCGGCACGTATGCTGCTGGAGATCATGAAGAACTTCCCCGATGTCCCGATTACGGTGTCGGTCGACAACAACACCCTCGCCGTCGAGCTGATTGCCGGTGAGGGCCGTTACAAACTGGCAGGCCATAAGAGCGACGAGTTCCCGCAACTGCCTGTGATGACTGATACCTCTGTCTGGGAGATTCCCGCCGATGTCTTGG
>CAJOQB010000096.1 GCA_905236405.1 uncultured Bacteroidales bacterium | reverse complement strand
GGTCAAAACACACCTTATATCAAAAGAATAATGTACTTTTGCAGCCGCTTTTGAAGCAATCCAACTGAATTGGATTAAGAAACAAATAACAAGTCTAACACAATCAATTGGCCGAAGATGAAGAACAAATACTACGATCTGATTGACCAGACATTTGAATTTCCACAGGACGAGTTTCGTACCGAAGACGGCGAACTCTATTTCCACGACATCCCCTTGATGGAGATTATCAAGCAGTATGGAACGCCACTCAAGATTACTTACTTGCCGAAGATAAGCAGTCAGATACAACGTGCCAAACGTATGTTCAACGTGGCCATTGCCAAAACAGACTACAAAGGCTCCTATAACTATTGTTACTGCACCAAGAGCAGCCACTTTTCGTTTGTGTTGGAGGAGGCACTGAAGAACGAAATCAATCTTGAGACCTCGAGTGCCTTCGACATCAACTTGATCCAAGAGCTGTACGAACTGGGTCTTATCGACAAAAACATCTTCATTGTCAGCAATGGATTCAAGCGCCAACAATACATCGACAATATTGCTTCACTATACACCGACGGATTCCACAACATCGTCCCCATCCTCGACAACAAATACGAGCTACAGATGCTCGACGAAGCGTTGGAAAACCCCGAAGTGCCGATGAAGATAGGCATCCGCATCGCAGCTGAGGAGGAACCCAAGTTCGATTTCTACACCTCGCGTCTGGGCATCCGATACAATGACATCGTCTCTTTTTATGAAACCCAAATCAAAGACAACCCTAAGTATCGGTTCAAGATGCTGCATTTCTTTATCAACACCGGCATCCGTGACACCGCTTATTATTGGAATGAGTTGGCCAAATGCGTCAACGTTTACTGCGACCTGAAGCGCATCTGTCCCGACCTCGACTCACTCAACATCGGCGGTGGATTCCCTTGCAAGAACTCGTTAGCGGCCAACTTCGAATATGAATATATGGCCGAGGAAATCCTCGCCCAGATAAAAAACATCTGCACCAACCGCGGTGTCGAAGAGCCCAACATCTTCACTGAATTCGGAAGCTTCACCGTTGGTGAGAGCGGTGCCACCCTCTACAGCATATTAGGACAGAAACAACAGAACGACCGCGAATTGTGGTATATGATTGACTCGTCGTTCATCACCACCCTTCCTGACACATGGGGCATCAACCAACGATTCATCATGCTACCCATCAACCACTGGGACAGCGAATACCAACGGGTGTTCTTGGGTGGACTCACCTGCGACAGCGAAGACTACTACAACGCCGACTCGCACGCCAATGCCATATTCCTTCCCAAACTACAAAAAGACTCGCCGCTATACATCGGATTCTTCCACACCGGTGCATACCAAGAGAGTTTGGGTGGCTACGGCGGCATTCAGCACTGTCTGATACCCGCCCCCAAACACATCATCATCGACAAAAACGAAGAGGGAGAATACACCACCAAACTCTTTGCCAAGGAACAGAGCCACAAGTCGATGCTCAAAATTCTCGGTTACTAACAATAAAACAGACACTCGGCAGTTATTTACTGCATAAAGACAATCATCCCATCATGAAAAAGACATTTTTATTCGTTGCTTTGGCCGCCACCCTCATTCTGACATCATGCAAAGGTGGCTCAGACAACCAACCTGGTGCCAGCAATGTGAAACTGAACTCGCATAGCGACACTCTCAGTTGGGTCATGGGCGAGTATGCCGCCCGCACCATCCTCTCCACCAACATGGCATACGACCAAGACATGGTGCTGAAAGCCATGAAAGCCATCCTCAACGGAGAAGCCTCACCCTTGGACGACGAGACCTTCTCCATGGTTCTCGACAACATGAACACCCAAGTGATGCTACAACAGCAACAGGAAATAGCCGAACAACGTGAAGCTGCCGACAAACAGGAACAAGCCTATTTCAAGAAACTGGAGAAAGACAATCCTAATGTCAAGAAAGCGCCCGAAGGTTTCTATTACGAAGTCATCAAGAAAGGACACGGCCCCAATGCCCAGTACCGTCAAGTGGTGTTCTTCGACTACAAAGCCTACTTCACCAACGGACAATTGTTCGACCAAACCTATGGCAATCGTGAGCCCATCACCCACGTGGTTGGCAACCCCATGTTCCAAGGAATGCAAAAAGCATTCACCTACATGAATGCAGGTTCCACATACCGCTTCTATTTCCCCTACGAACTGGCATTCGGTGTCAACGGTAATGAGGACATTCCTCCCTGCACAACCATCATTTACGAAATTGAGCTACACGAGGTACGCGACTTCTAACGAGTTGTTCCTTCATTCATCGTATCGTGTAATATGAGTGTATTGCCATCAAAGCAAGCGTAATTGCGACGTTCGATCCACTCGCCCACATTCATATACAATGCTGCCCGTTGACTACCATCGGGCAGCATTACTGTTATAGTCTTGTTGACGGGTGTGTGTCGATGGCCAAAGACACAAAAGTCAATGGGCTGTTGCATCATCTGCTCCTTGCACCACAAAACAATACCCTCTTTATCGTCTCCCATATATTGGAAACACTCGGGGTTGTGATGATGCCGACTATGGTCACTCCAACGATTGGCCACACTCATGCCCAACCAAGGATGAACAGCGGCAAAGAGGCGTTGGTTGACCCGATTGCGAAACATTCGTTTAAGAAAATCGTAGCGTTTGTCAAGATGCCCCAATCCGTCGCCATGCCCCACCAAGAAGCGTTTGCCGTCAATGGTCATCAACTCCGGTTCGGAATGCATAGTACACCCCACCTCCTTCTCAAAATAGTCGAACACCCACATGTCATGGTTGCCAATGAAGTAATCTATC
>CAJOQB010000095.1 GCA_905236405.1 uncultured Bacteroidales bacterium | reverse complement strand
TCCTTCCCTCGTGGGCCACAGAGTAGGAGACTTTGCTCTGTGCTGTAGCGGCACCGTCCTGAAGCCACTCGCAGTTGCGGACTTTCTGACGGGCGTGAGCCACCAAGTTCTCGTCTTTCGGGAACGAGTTCAGATAGCGGTTGAAGTAGAAATAAGCCGAGTCGTATTCTCCACAATGCATCAACATATCGGCCAGATGGTAGTAGAGGTCGTCGAAGTCGATAGCTTGGGGCGAATGGGCCAACTGACGATAATATTTCACCGAGGCGGCATAGAGGTCGGCCTTGCGGTTGGCGTCGCCCAATTTGTATATCAGGCGGTCGCTGAGGCTCTTCTTGGCCGCCTGCTGGTAATAGTCGACAGCGGCTTTGTAGAATCCCATCTCCATGGCTTGGTCGCCCTGTTTTTCGAGCGACGACTGGGCGTTGACGGTCAGTGTGGCAACGGACAATGCTAAGAGAAAAAGTACTGTATGTTTCATAAGATATCTGTTTTTCGTTACGAGGATTATATTATTGGACAAGGCATCGCCTTGGGACGTAGCTTTTGTTGTTTGTTGAGTCGGTAGATGGCAGTGAGCTCGATGGCGCCGACGGTGTAGGAGGCGGGGGTGAGCTTGGAGAGGTTGATGTCGTAGCAGAGATTGACCAACCAAGCATTGCGTTCCAACGTGGCGTTGAGGTATAGGGCGTCGAGCATACGGTAATGGGCACCTGCCGAAAAGGTGGTGATGTCGTTCATCCCTTCCGAGAGGAACCACTTGGCGTCGGCACCCATGATAGCTTCGGTGTTGTTGTCTTGTATCTGCAGTAATGCCAAAGGCATCAGTGCCACATTGCTCCACGCTCGGTATTCGGCACGGACGTAGAGGTTGTAGTGACGGGCCAGATAGAGCGACTCGTTCTCGAAGAACGAGATGTTGGGTTGGTTCAGATTGCGTCCCGACGCTCCTATTTTGAGATAGAAATCGTCGTTGGGTTGTATGAACAACGCCAACCCTGCACCCAACAAGGGATACTGGGTGCTATGGGTGGGGAAGGTCTCGTCGGGGTCGGTCATGACGGCGTGGGAGGGGTCGAAGCCCGTATAGCCTATACCTCCCTCGATGGCACCCGAAAGGATGACCCCTACTGCCAATGCCTTGTAGTAGGAGAGAATGGCGTTGGCTGCTGTCGACCCGTAGTTCAACGAGCCTGCACGGTCGGTGAAGGCCATCAGTCCCAACGACAGTCCGTCCTGCTGGTAGCGACGCCGTTTGAGGGCTATCTCGGCAGTGGCCGTCATCGTCTGGAACGGGGTGGACACCGTCGCCCACTGGTTGCGATAGGTGAGGCCAAAACGACCTTGTCCGTCGAAGAAGCCCGAATAGGCGGGGTTGAGCAGCACGGGGTTGACGTCGATTTGAGAGAAATGGATGTCTTGGGCTTGAAGGGTGCTCCAAGCCAAAACAAGACAGGCCATATATGTCACAAACCGATGCATCTTTCTTGGGGTTATTCGGGAGTTGAAGTCTTGTTGGTGCGGGTGAACGGGGGCAGGCTGATGTCGGCGAAGTCGCGGTTCAGGTACTTGAAGTAGCCGACGATGCCCACCATAGCGGCATTGTCGGTGCAGAACTGGAACTGGGGGATGAACGGTTGCCAATGGTGACGGCGGCACATCCGTTGCAGTCCTTCACGCAGACAGGAGTTGGCACTCACCCCTCCGGCAATGGCAATCTGTCGCACACCCGTGTCGATGGCGGCACGCTCGAGTTTCTTCAGCAGAAAGTCGACAATGTCCTTTTGTATCGAGGCACAGAGGTCGGCTTTGTGCTCCTCGATAAACTGCGGGTTGACGGCCAACTGGTCGCGAAGGAAATAGAGGAACGAGGTCTTGATGCCGCTGAAGCTGTAGTCATAATTGGGGATGTGGGGGGTGGCGAAACGGAAAGCCTCGGCGTTGCCCTCTTGGGCCAGTCGGTCGATGATGGGACCGCCAGGATAGCCCAAATCCATAATCTTGGCCGCTTTGTCAATGCACTCGCCTGCCGCGTCGTCGATGGTCTGTCCCAGTATCTCCATATCGAAGTGGGAACGCAGCAGGATAATCTGTGTGTGTCCGCCGCTGACTAACAGACAGAGGAAGGGGAACTGAGGCACGACACTGTCGTCCGATGTTCGGATGAAATGCGACAGCACATGAGCCTGCAGGTGGTTCACCTCGATAAGGGGGACATTCAATGCCTGTGAGAAACCTTTGGCGAACGACACACCCACCAACAGCGACCCTAATAATCCTGGCCCGCGAGTGAAAGCGACAGCGTCAATCTGACTTTTGTCGATACCCGCTTGTCGGATGGCAGCGTCGACCACAGGGAGGATATTCTGCTGATGGGCACGTGATGCCAGTTCGGGCACCACGCCGCCGTATTGTTCGTGCACTTTCTGCGAGGTGATGACATTGGACAGTATACGGTCGTCGTGTAGTACAGCCGACGATGTGTCGTCGCAAGAGGATTCTATGGAGAGAATGATAGCCATTTCTGTATTTATATATATTGCACCACCATGGGTGCCGATACGAGGGTAATAGGGTTAGACGTCTTGTTTTCAGTATGGTTATGAGTATAAACAACCCTTCGGATACCCTCGACAGCATCCAATAATAGCGACTGCAAAGATACACTTTTTTTAGTTACATGTGAACTTCTTTGCAGAAAAGTGAAAAAAGAGTGTGAGGTGTTGCCGTCTTCGGCGAGTGTTTCCAGTGTATATTGGCTTTACTCGTCGACTTTTTTTCGTGTGAAAAGACCCTTTATGAAAATTGTACTTATATTACGCTGATTTTAAACACATTCTTCACTAAGTCTCCACTATACCAGTGGAGCCCAGTGGAGGATCAGTGGAGGATCAGTGGAGGATCAGTGTAGACAGAGTGGAGAAAATTTGCCTTTTTTTTCGCTACAATATATAATAATTATTAAATAATGGAGTTATTTAGTCTTTAAAAACAAGTTGGCTATCAAAAAAGCAGGTCGCATAATAGGAATCGTGTTTGCCAGCCTTTTCTTGCTGGTGTACTGTCTTGTAGCTCTGGTGAACTACAGCACGGTGCAGTCGTTGCTGGGGTCTGCGGCAGGCCGCTACCTGAGCAAGGAGACAGGGGGGACGATAAAGGTGGGCAGCATCAGCGCCAACATCTTGGGGCAGATGGTGATTCACGATGTGTTGTGGCTGACCCCGTCGAACGACACGGTGGCTTCGCTGAAAAAGGTACAGGTGAAGTTCGACGGTATGCCGTTCAAAGAGCGTTCTATGACGTTGGACAAGGTGAAGCTGCAAGATGGCTACTACCATCTTTACCAAACAGGGGAGGGGACGTCGATGGATTTCTTGTTACAATACCTGATAGACCGTTTCGGAAAAAAGAAGCACGACCCCAATGAACGTTATACTGTCAACATTGGTCGTGTGGAGGCTGACCGTCTAACATACCGTCAGACGCTGCCCAAGCCGCCCACGGCACCTGATTCCATCCACGGGGTGAATGTGTATGATATGTTTGTTCACGACTGTAGTCTCCGTGTCCGTAACCTGAGGGTGTGCAACGACCATGTGACTTGCATGCTTGAGAAGTTCACCGCCAAGGAACGTTCGGGATTCCAGTTGGAACAGCTGACGGGCAATGTCTATGTAGCTTCCAACGGCATCAGCGTGACCAACCTTGTGTTGGAGAGCGACAGCACCTATGTCGAGGGCGATGTGTTGCTCGACTATCCAACGTGGGAGTCGATGTCGCATTTCGAGGACAGTGTCCGTTTGTTTGCCTGTCTGAAACACGGGACACGATTGGATGGTCGCACGGCAGGCTATTGGGTTGAGACGCTGTGGGGCGTGGACGACATCTATGAGTTGGAAGGTACGGTAAGCGGCTTGGTCAACGACCTCTATTGCGAGGATATGCTGCTGCGTTTTGGCAATGAAGGCAATTTGGCGTTCGACGGCCATTTGCAAGATATCACCCGTTTCCCCAATTCCGATATGAAAGTGGACATCTATCGTCTCTCCACCAGTCACGACGAGGTGGCCAGCCTCTCTGTGATGAAGCAGTTGGGCGTGAAGATGCCGAAGATAGTGAAACAGATGGGACAGGTGGAACTTGAGGCACACTTGGACGGTTCGATAGACGCTTTGTCGACGCAGGCCACGGTGGCTTGTGCCTTGGGTAATGTCGAGTTGGCAGGATGGGCATTGAAAGACGAAGAGGAGAAAGGCAACTATGTCTACTTTGCAAACGTCAGCTCGACGGGTTTGCAGCTGTCGCGTATCGTTCCCAACGACTGGGTGAGCCATACGGGATGCGAGCTGTCGGTGCAGGGCGAGGGTCTTGACTTCAAGACCATGACGGCATCGGTGGAGGGCAAGTTGTACAACACTTACTTGCGTGGCAACCGTGTGAACCCCATTCGCATCAATGCCCAGATGGACGATGGGCTGGTGGACGCACTGGTGTCTATCCGCGACACGGTGCTCAATATGAAGATGGACGCTCATCTCGATTTGTCGCGTGACTCGTCGCTGTCCTGCAATGCCGATGTGAACATTGCGGGCGCCGACCTCAAGCGACTCAAACTGCTGGCTACCGAGGACGACACGACGTTCCGTGTGGTCACCCATCTGAAAGGCAATTTGGAGTGTGACAACATCAACGATTTGATGGAGTCGATACAAGGCAACCTGGTACTCGAAGACAGTCACGTGGAACGCAACCACAAAGGACTGGCAATGGACAATATCAGGGTGGATATGGTGCAGGACGGTGGCGAGAAGAGGATGAATATCCGCAGCGATGTGCTGCAGGCTCGTATCGACGGCTATTTCAGTTATGCCTCGCTGCCTTTGATGTTCCGCAACTTCTGTGACCACTATGTGCCGCGATACTTCAACCCCTTCTTGCTGAAAGAGCCGGTGGAGAGTTATGACGCTTTGGCCGATGCCGATATCAACCTGCAGATAGACCTGAACGACCCCTACCAAAAACTGGCATTCTTCCTTCCCACCGTTCGCATTGCCGACGGAACACGACTGACGGGCAACTACAACTATGCCGAATCGCTCAAGATGGTGGTGCGTTCCGACTCTATCCGTGTCGGCGGTGTCCAATTGTGTGATGTCGGTGTCAATTGTCGGGAACAGGGCGGACAGTATGTCGCTTCGGTGGTGTTGGATCATCTTCGGACGGGCGAGCAGAACTTGGTTGACGATGTGGGTTTGAAACTGTCGATGGACAGTCGTGCTGTGTTCTGTGACCTCAATTGGGAAAAACGAACCGACAGCCTCCCCTCAGGCGTCGACTTGAAACTGATGATGCGGAGCGACACCAACGAGAACGAGGTGGTGCTGCTTCGCAACAATATCACCGTCAACGGTACGCCGTGGGCATTGGCTGCCGCAGGCCCTTGTATTATCAATCGAGAGGGGTTCCTCTTGGACGGGTTGCGGCTGCATTCATTGCAACAGGACCAAGCTATCCAGTTGGATGCCACCATACAGCATCAGCCGAACGACCAGGTGAACGCATCGTTTGAACACTTTGACATCAATACTTTGGCCTTCCTTTGGAACAGGACACCGCTTTCGTTGGCGGGTGTGATTGACGGCAAAGCCACCGTATACGGATTGACGGAGACGCCTTACCTCAACGCATCGTTGACGGTGGAGGACTTGGATGTCAACGATGTGCCGTTGGGCGATGCCGATATTCATTCGACGTGGAATGCAGAGATGAACCAGTTGAGCCTATACTTGAAGACAAAGCTTCATGCCGAGAAGGGGTTGATGGAGCCTCTGTCGGCCAACGGGTTCATCGATATGAACAATGATGATATGGGTCTCGATTTCACTGTGGAGATCGACCAGCTGGAATTGGCGGCAGCGATGCCTTTTGTGGACAACGCCATCTCTCAACTCGACGGAACGTTGAACGGCAAGTTCAGAGTGGAGGGCACCCTGAGCCAACCCAGCATCTCTGGTCGTGCCTATATCGAGGAGGGTGTGGTCGGTGTCGACTACCTCAACACGACGTTCAGCGTCGACGACACAATCTATATCTACCCCAACGCTGTCCGTTTGAAACACCTGACCATCCACGACGCCCAGACGGGCACGTTGACCGTCAGCGGTCTGTTGCGTCATACGTATTACAAGGACATGCGTTTGGACTTTAATCTGAAAGCCGACAATTTCCTTTGTCTCGACAGTAAACCCCATTACGACGACTTCTATGGCACCTTGTTGATTGACGCCAACGGAACCGTCACAGGAACGATAGACAACTTGAAGGCATCGCTCAACGCCACTACCCGCAAAGGAACGGAGTTGCATCTTCCCATCACTTCGAAAAGTGATGTCGAATTGGCCTCCTATATCGAGTTTGTCGATGGCAACACACCATACTACTATATCATCCCAACGCCAGACGGGGTGGAGACTCGTGGCGTGAACAAGGAGCAGGCACTCGCAAAACCGCCGTCGGCTCAGAAGTTCAATTTGACGATTAACCTTAACGCCACCCCCGACGCTCATATCTACCTGCCTGTCGAGACCCCCACGGTCAGTGTCGATTTGGCTGCAACGGGTGCTGGCGATTTGGTCATCAAAGTGGCGTCGGGTACCGACCCCACTATCACGGGTGTCTATGAAATAGGCTCGGGATCGCTTGACCTGTCGTTTTTGGGATTGATGTCCCGCAAGTTTGCCATTGCCGAAGGGGGTACCCTTACTTTCCCTGGCGACATCAACGGCATGACGCTTGATGTCGAGGCTATCAACACCCAACGTGTCAACACGGCTACGCTGACAGGCGAGTCGAGCATTGAAGGCAATGGACAGTACATCAATGTGCAAAGTGTCATATCGATGTCGGGCACGATGACCAATCCTGAGATTGGATTTGACATTCGTTTGCCCAATGCCGATGCCAGTGTGCAGGAGGAAGTGTTCTCCTATATCGACCGCTCCAACGAAATCGATATGCTCAACCAGACGTTGTCTCTCTTGGTCTTCAACCGTTTCTACAACAATACCACGGCGAGTAATGTGGGGGCGACAGACGGCTTGTCGGGCGGCTATAGCATGGTGGCCAACACACTGGGCAGTCTGGTGAGCGAGGCTGTCGAGTTTGTCAATGTGGGCTTTGACTACAGGTCGGCCACCGAACTGACGGGACAGCAATTCGATGTGGAACTCAGCAAGACGTGGAACAAATTCTATTTTGAATCCACCTTCGGGTTCGGCACCGATGCCCGTGCTATCGACGGCAACGCCAACAACACCATCACGGGTGACGTGCTGTTGGGTTACAAGATGAATCCGCGACTGCACTTCTTTGTTTTCAACCGTAGCAACACCAACGACTACACCCGCTCCGACCTTCCGTTCAAACAAGGAGTTGGAATGAAGTATGTCCGCGATTTCGATAAATGGAGTGATTTGTTCAAGAAGTAACAAGAACGTTGATGAGACAATGAAAATACTCGTTATTCGTCTAAGCAGTATGGGCGACATTATTTTGACCACGCCGGTGCTCCGCTGCATCAAGCAGCAGGTGGAGGGTGCCGAGGTGCATTGTCTTGTCAAAACACCGTTTGTCTCGTTGCTCGACCGTTCTCCCTTTGTCGACAGAGTGCATACGTATGGCGAGAAGATGGAGACGTTGGCACGACTCAATAGAGAAAAGTTCGACTATGTGGTCGACCTGCAAAACAATCATCGTTCGCGGTTGATGTGTCGACTGCTTCGATGCAAGAGAAGCGTGGTGAAGAAGGAGGATTTTGCTCGTTGGTTGCTGGTGGTGACCAAGCACAACTTTATCAAACATCCCTCGGTAGTAAATCGTTATATGGATGCTGCCCGTCCGTTAGGCGTTGTCAACGACGGTGGGCCGCTCAATCTGTACTATGAACCTCAAACCGACAATGAACAGCAGCGACAGCCTTATGTTGCCATTGCCTGTGGTGCTCAGCACGGAACCAAAAGGATTCCTCCCAAACAAATGCAGTATCTGATTGGTTCGATACAAGGCCAGATAGTGCTATTGGGTGACAAGCAGGATCGCTATCGCATCGCTAATGATGGTGTACACCTCACACCGAATGTGCTCAACCTTTGTGGCAAAACCTCGATGGAGCAACTGATGCAGTGGGTCGACAAAGCCACAGTCGTTATATCGGGCGACACGGGAATCATGCACATGGCGGCGGCTTTCCAGAAAGACCTTGTCGTGATTTGGGGTGGGACAACGCCGCTTTTCGGCTTTGCCCCCTATGGTGTCGAGGCACGCAACTGCGAGGTAGACCTATGGTGCAGGCCGTGTAGCCGGTTGGGGAAAAGGAAGTGTCCGCAACACACCCTGCGATGCTTCGAGGACTTACCGTGGCAACAAATAGTGAACTATGTCAACGCCCGAATTCAAGCATGATGAATGTCGGTGTCGTTATCAACAATATAGCAAAGAAACTAAACAGTAAACAATGGTAAAACAGAATAGGAAAAACAAAGTACTGATTGTCTATACAGGAGGAACTATCGGTATGGTGCAGGACGAACACGGTTCGTTGCATCCTTTCGCAATGGAACGTATCTATGACGGCATTCCTCTGCTGCACCGTGTGCCCTACCAGATTGATTCCATGCAACTGGAAAACATCATCGACTCGAGCAACATGACCCCCTCGTTCTGGTCGGATATTGCCAGCGTGATTGAGAAGGAATACGACAACTATGACGGTTTTGTGGTGCTGCATGGTACCGACACTATGGCTTATACCGCCTCGGCATTGAGTTACATGTTTGAACACCTCTCCAAACCCATCGTGTTGACGGGTTCGCAACTGCCTTTGGGAATGTTGCGAAGTGACGGTCGAGACAACATCATCTGTGCTCTCGAGGTGGCGGCAGGCAAGGAAATCACGGTTCCCGAGGTGTGCATCTTTTTCCAGAGCCGTCTGTTGCGTGGCAACCGAAGCACCAAGGTGAGTGCCGACCAATTCGACGCCTTCTATTCCTACAACCTTCCCTCGTTGGCCAAGGTGGGTATCAACTTCGATTACAACGAAAGTCTCATCCGTCCGATGCCTGACGACGAGCCGCTCATTGTCCGCAAGGAGATGGAGACTCGTATCGCAGTGTTGAAACTCTTCCCGGGCATCACCTCCGATGTGGTTAATGCGGTCATCCGTACCCCCAATCTGCAGGGCTTGATTGTCGAGACCTACGGCTCGGGCAATGCTCCCACAGAGCCTTGGTTCATCTCTGCTCTTGAGGAGGGAATCCAACGGGGATTGACCATCCTCGACATCACCCAGTGCAAATCGGGTGCCGTCAAGTTGAAACAGTATGCCGCCAGTTACGACTTGGATCGTATGGGTGTGCTCAGCGGTCAGGATATGACCATTGAGGCGGCTGTCACCAAGATGATGTACCTGTTGGGCAATTATCGTGAACAACCTGAATTAATGCGCCGTCTCTTCACTATGGATCTCCGTGGTGAGGTAAGTGAATCTTAACAATGCCAGTCATGAACAACAAACAGTTTTTTGAATCGCTCGGCCAGCAACATGTGATGATTGTCGGCGACGTAATGATCGACGCTTATATGTGGGGAGATGTCACTCGCATCTCTCCCGAGGCACCCGTCCCCATTGTCTCTATCACCCGTCGTGAGCAAC
>CAJOQB010000094.1 GCA_905236405.1 uncultured Bacteroidales bacterium | reverse complement strand
GTCAAGAAAAGCTTTCCTGTTTTTCTTAAAGTTCTTCTATTAAATACTCGTAAATGTAATCAGAACTCTGTAAATACAGTCCCGTTTAGGCACGCCTGACTCCTCGAACTCACAACGACGGACAGCCATCGCTTCATCCTGGCTTCGGATATCTGTCAAATAGAAACCATGCCCAAAGTCTTTGTTCGGACGACAGCGAGAAAGAAGAATCTCACAAAAGTCGGTATTTGTACCATGATATAACTTCATGCCATTGTTCCTCCGTGTCGTTTGCAATAATCGGCAAGGTCATCCAAGGTGTCGTCCAACGGCAATAGATGCTCGGCCTCGTAGTTTCTGTCGAGAAACGAGATTCCTTTGTAGACATTCAGGTAGTTGAACGCCAACGTTGTCGACATGCCATTACGCTTGCCGAACTCTACAATGCACAAGTTTATGTATCGAATCTTATTCATACTTTTCCAACCGCAAAAGTACACACTTTTTTGATTGTGGCAAGAAAATTTTTCTTTTATGTTAAGCGGAAATGTTATAATAGAAAGACTCCACCTCTGTCGCAGGGGTGGAGTCTTGGGGGATTATCGATTATGTGTCTACTGCTATCAGATGTCTTTGCCGAAGACAGCACGGGTGACGAGCGGAGTGGCCTCGTAGGTGGTTCGCCAAATCTTCTCGGCCTCGTTGCCGATGATCTGGGGGTTGCTGTAGGAGGGGCCGACATGATGACGGATGGCGTTGCGGTTCATCTCGGCATAGTAGATGGCATGGACACCACGTTTCTGCCAGTCGGGATGGACACCGTTGAGCATGAGGTCGATGGTGTCGTACTTCTTCAGGGCACGGAGCAGATAGAACCAGCCGAAGGGGAGGAGACGTCCGTTGGCTTTCTTGTATGCCTCGGTGAGCGAGGGGAGGCTGACGCCAAAGGCAACGATGTTGTCGTCCTTGTCGACCACGAGATTGGTGAAATCGACGTCGAGGAAGGGGAAATACTGTCCGATGTAGTACTTGGTCTCCTTGGGCGTGAGCGGCACATAGTCGTAGAGGATGGAGAAGGACTTCCCGAGGGTGTCGAAGAACTTGTAGGCATAGGGCATGATTTCCTTGCGTTTCTTGAACCTGAGAATCCGCAGGTCGTACTTCTTCATGATAAGGTCGTTGAGACGGGCCACCTTGTCGGGGACGGGCTGCGAGGCGGGAACCTTGTATTGCTGCCACCGGCATTTGATTTCATAGCCCAGTTGCTCGATGAAACGGATGTAGTACTCGGGGTTGTAGAGGGTGGAGGGGTTCTGGCGACAGTCGTAGTTGTCGATCATCCAGCACTCCTTGTCCATATCGTTGAAGCCGAAGGGGCCTTCGATGGTGGTCATGCCGTTTTGTTTTCCATATTCAATCACCTTGTCGAGCAGAAGACGGCAGACGTCGAAGTCCTCGATGAAGTCGAACCACCCGAAACGCACCTGTTTCTTGTTCCATGTCTCGTTGACACGGGGGTTGATGATGGCAGCGACACGACCCACGGGCTTTCCGTCGCGATAGGCCATCCACATCTTGAGCGAGCAGTACTCCAACGAGGGGTTCTTCTTGGTGAGGAGGGTCATCTCGTCCAGCATCAAAGGGGGGAGGTACGTAGGCACATCCTTGAAGAGACGCCACTGGAATTTGACGAACTTGCGGATGTCACACTTGGTGACAACCTCTTTGATGACAATGTCGTTAGTGTTGGCCATAATGATTGTTGTTTGTTATTGTGAAGGAAAACGTTAATGCACTATTACTTCCCGTCATTCAGCTGGATGTCGAGTTTCTTGAAGCACTTGTAGATTTTGTCGATGGCAAAATCAATCTGCTCGTTGGTATGGGTGGCCATCAGCGCTATGCGGATGAGCGTGTCTTCGGGCGAGACGGCAGGGGAGACCACAGGGCTGACAAAGACGCCTTCTTCGAGCAACATATGGGTGACCGTGAAGGTCTTGTCGTTGTCGCGGACATAGATGGGGATAATGGGGGTCTCGGTGTTGCCTATCTCGAAGCCCAGTTCGCGGAAACATTTCATGGCATGGCGAGTGACCTCCCACAGATGTTCGCGACGCTCGGGCTCGCTACGCATGATTTTGAGGGCGGCCATCACCGAAGCGGTAGCCGACGGGGGGATGCTGGCGGTAAAGATATAGGGGCGGACGCTGTGTTTCATGTAGTTGATGGTGTCGCTGTCGGCAGCGATAAAACCGCCGACAGAGGCTAAGCTCTTGCTAAAGGTGCCCATCATCATGTCTACATCGTCGAGCAGGCCGAAGTGGTCGCACGAGCCGCGTCCCTCGCTGCCTAAAACACCCAATCCGTGTGCCTCGTCGATCATCAGCGTGGCGTCATATTTGTCGCAGAGGGCTTTCATCTCCGGAATCTTGGCGATGTCGCCTTCCATGCTGAACACACCGTCGGCCACCACTAACTTGGACGCCTCCAAGGGGCAGCGTTGCAGCACCCGTTCCAGGTCGGCCATGTCGTTGTGTCTGTACTTTAGCGTGTTGGCAAAGGTGATACGAGTGCCTTCGATGATGCTGGCATGGTCGCGAGCGTCGTATATCACATAGTCGTTACGTCCGGTGATGCAGGGGATGACACCCGAGTTGGCTTGGAAGCCAGCCGAAAAGAGCATCACACCGTCTTTGTGGAGAAATTCGGCCAACTCATGTTCCAGTTCAAGATGGATGTCGAGTGTGCCGTTGAGAAAAGGAGAACCTGCACAGCCGCTGCCGTATTTCTTGATGGCTTCGATGGCAGCCTCTTTGATTTTGGGATGATTGGTAAGACCGAGGTAACTGTTGGAACCCAGCATCAGCACTTGTTTTCCGTTGATAGTGACCACGCTGTTCTGGGCACTGGAGATAGGGGTGAAGTAAGGGTATACACCAATGCCTTTGTATTTCTGCGGTTCCCTGTACTGTGCGAGTTTCTTACGAAGAGGTTTCATATATGTTTACTACTGTCACTTATAATTTTTACAAATCCCTTTTCCCGCCGTTATGTATGCTTTTTCAGCAGGCAAAAAGATTTGCAAAGAAACAAAAAAAATCTTAAAAAAGCGGCTATTATTTTGTTAAAAGTTGGAACAAACGAGTGGTGAGGCGACTGGCTCCTATTCTAAAATACTGATTGTTGGCACGTTTTTCTCCCAGCATCTGAAATGTTAAATCGTAGTAGTCCAGTGCCTGCTCGGGGGTGGAGATACCTCCAGCCGCTTTGAATCCAATCTTTCTGTCGTTTTTTTCTTCAAAATCGACGATGGCTTGCAACATGGTGCGTGCAGCGTCGAGGGTCGCCGAGACAGCAATCTTGCCTGTCGATGTCTTGATGAAGTCGGCACCGCCTTGCATGGCCAACATGGCGGCACGGTAGATGTTCTCACTGTTCTGCAACTCGCCTGTCTCGAGGATGGCTTTCAGATGCCGCGAACCACAGGCCGTTTTGATGGCAGCCACTTCGTCCTGCACCTTCTGGTATTCGCCTTCGAGCAGCGAGCCACGCGAGATGACCATGTCTATCTCGTCGGCACCCTCGTCGAGAGCATACCGCACCTCCATCAGCTTCACCTCGATGGGCGACTGACCGGCAGGGAAAGCCCCTGCCACCGATGCCACATGGATGCCGCTACCTTCGAGCAATCGCTTGGCTTGACGCACAAAGACAGGATAGACGCATACCGCAGCCACCCGAGCGATGCCCTTGCCGCTGTCCATCATCTGCAACGACTGGCGACAGAGTTGCTCCACCTTCTGGTGCGTGTCGGCACCCTCGAGGGTGGTGCTGTCGATACAGGAAAAGACAGTTTTCAACTTTTCTATCTCTTCACTGTTGTAAATTCTATCTTCGCTCATAACAACAAAAGTTATTGTAGGTATTGAAGAATGTAATCACTTCTTTTTTCTCATCTCGTCGAACGTCGCGGGAGCCACCTGCGGCAAGTCGCGGTTCTCTTTTATCTCGGCGGAGGCAAGGTGTTTCAACTGACGTTGCCGCATCCATGCAGGACGGTTCATCTTGCCACGGTCGGCCACATATCTCCCGTAGCCCGTTATCGTGTCGGCGATGGGAGCGTCGACCTTCTTCTGAGCCAATAACTCTCTCTTGGTGGCGATCATCATCTGCCTAAGAGGCAACTGCATGGGACATACCTCCTCGCATTTGCCGCACATGGTGCAGACATAGGGAATATGGTTGTAGCCCATCATCATCTCCAAGTGGGGCAGCATCACACGAGCCCTCGGACCGGTGAAGACATTATCGTAAGGCTCATCGCCAATCAACTGGTCGATGGGACAGGCTTTTCGGCAGGCGTCACAGTCGATGCAGGCAAAGATTTTTCTCAGTTGGGTGTTCTTCAGTAATGCCGACCGCTCGTTGTCGACGACAAACAGGTAAGTCTCACATCGAGGCGAACCGCCAAACAGCACGTAACGACCGTCCGACGTCAGCGATGGGGTAGGGTAGAGGCCACGGAGCGTCTCCACCATCTGGCCCACCCCTTTCAGCGTGCTGAGCACACGATCTATCGAAACAAAACAGACGTTGACACCGTTGCTGTTGAGTCTCTTCAGGTAGTCGGCATCTTTGCCCAACAGCAGGAGCGACCCTGTCTCGGCCACCATGCGGTCCACCTCGACCAACATCATGTCACCGTCGCTCGAGGGATTGAGTTTCTGCTGTTTCACCGTGTAATCCACCCCCAGTTCCTCCATCAGTCGCGACTCGGTGGAATCGAGAGCCGTAAAGGACTGGACATGGTGTTGCTTTATGATTTCCTTCAACTCCTCAATCACATCCTCGTAGTCGCTCGACCATATCACATGGTTGTTCTGACGGAGAAAGTTCTTCTCGAACCTGTTGAGCACCTCGTCCAACCGCTCCGTCGACTGCATCAACTCGTAACGCAGTCGTGCCGCTGCCGCAGAGGGAGCAGGGAAAGCCACATCCTTCACATGGCGGTTTTCCTTCATGGCCCTATGCAACGACTCAGCGGTGAGTTCGGCAAAATGCTTGTAACCTTCCTTTTCCATTACAAAAGATGGCTGATCTTCTCCACCCTGCGTTGATGGCGACCTCCCTCGAAAGGCGTGTTCAAGAACAAATCGACAATCTCCAATGCTGTCTTCTCGTCGATGAAGCGGGCAGGCAACGACACCACATTGCAGTCGTTGTGCTGGCGACCCAACTGGGCTATCTCCGTGTTCCAGCAAAGGGCGCAACGGACATGGGGATATTTGTTCACCGTCATCTGTACACCGTTGCCGCTGCCGCAGATGACGATGCCTCTTTTGTACTCGCCTTTTTCGATGGCACTGCCCAACTGGTGTGCATAGTCGGGGTAGTCGCAACTCTCGGTGCTGAACGTGCCGAAGTCCTTCACCTCAAAGCCTTTGCTCTCAACAAAAGCCATCACTTTTTGCTTCAGTTCGTAGCCCGCATGGTCGCAGGCGACAGGTATGATTTCCTTCATTTCTCTATCGATGTTGATAACTGTTTACGGCTGCAAAGATACATATATTACCTAAACCGCTCACGCTCCTTGGCTTTCACTTTTCAACCACTTTGTGAACAATCTTACCAACTCATTTGAAAAACAAACAAATACATTATCTATTAACAAAGCAAGTTGGTGTAGTGTTTGATAAAATGTTCATTGTTGTTAAGAAACCAGAGGAGCATCCTCGCCTGTTGACAACCCCCACTTCTTTCCACCACTTCACAACATCTTTTCCACATTTCTTTGCCTTTGTAACTTCAAATTCTTCCATCACCCTTTT
>CAJOQB010000093.1 GCA_905236405.1 uncultured Bacteroidales bacterium | reverse complement strand
TGTGAATTTTGCCTGCAAAGCCGACTACTCCGAAGGGAAAGAGATTCACACCACCGTCCGGAAAATCCTCGACAAGATTCGTGCCGACTACGACTTCCAGCAATTGCTGGCTGTTCATAAAAACAATGCCGAGAAGTTTGAGGCGACGAGGACAAGCGACAAGAAGATTGAAGGGGCATGAAAAGGTGCGGCGGGCAATAAAAGCCCATGAATGGCGTTATGGCGAGGAAAATGGAAGAAACGACAAAGAAGTCAATGAAAAGCAATAAATCGATGCACCGGTCGGCGGTCAACTGCCGATGGGTGCTTTTTTTGTTGTTGCTTCTGTTTGCTGCGTTGCCGATGGCGGCGCAGGAAAGGCCCACCGTGGCACGTGGCAAGGTGGTGGACGGCAAGACGGGCGATGCGTTGCCCTTTGTGCAGGTGCTGTTTGCCGGCTCGCAGGTGGGCACGCTGAGCGATATGGAGGGCAAGTTCCAGCTGCAGAACATGCTGGGGTACGATACGGTGGAGTTCCGCATGATGGGTTACGAGACGTTGCGGATAGGGGTGAAACGAGGTGAGGTGACGAGTCGCCTCAAGATCGAGCTGCATCCCACGGCCACCACCCTCAAGGCGGTGAAGGTGACCCCGAAGGGAAAGAGGGAACGCTATCGCCGCAAGGAGAACCCCGCTGTGGAGCTGGCTCGCGAGGTGATAGCCCACAAAGACACCAACCGCCCCACGTTCCAAGACCACTATCTCCGCAGCCGATACGACAAATCGATTCTGGCGTTGGACGATTTCCATCCCAACTACGACCGCCACATCGTGTGGAAACACCTGCCCTTTGTCTCCAAATATGTGGGGCTGACCCCTTACGACAACACCGCTATCCTCAACATCATGGTGGGCGAAGCACAGGTGAAGGAGTCGTACCGAAAATCGCCTTTACGCAGGCAGACGCTGGTTATTGCCGACCGCAACGGAGGCTTGGGTGACGAGTTCTCGGAAGAAGGGGTGGGGGAGACGGTGGAAGACATCTTCACGCCGGTGGACATCTACGACAACGAGATTGAGCTGCTCGACAACCGTTTTGTGAGCCCCCTGTCTTCGACGATAGCCATCACCTTCTATCATTATTATATCACCGACACCGTCGATGTCGACGGCCAGCAATGTGTGGTGCTCTCCTTTGCCCCTGCCGACATGAAAGGCTTCGGCTTCACCGGCCAGATGTACATCGCCCTCGACGGCACCTATGCCGTGCGACGCTACACGATGGTGGTGTCGCCCCAGGTGAACATCAACTTCGCCCACGGTTTGACGGTGGTGCAAAGCTACACCAAGGATTCGGCAGGACGCGTGCTGCCGGTGCGAGGCGATGTGTACGGACGGTTGGGGTTCAACAACCAGCTGATGCAAAGACTGTTCAAAGGAGGCTATTTGCAACATACGGTCTTCTATCACGACTACGATTTCGAGTCGTCGCCCGACCTACAGCCCGACAGCCTCTTCTCTCCTTTGGTGCATTCCGCCACCTTGCCCCGCAAGCGGATGCTACGCCACGAGTGGGACACCACCCGTCCGCTGCCGCTGTCGCTGCCCGAGACGATGGTGGACAGCTTCCGTTACGAGTTTGCAAAGATTCCCTGGGTCAAACGCTATATGTTTGTGGGTAAAGTCCTGCTGACAGGCTATGTGCCTACCAGCAAGGAACGCGACTCGAGCAATCTCGACTTCGGTTCGATATACAACCTCTACAGCTCCAACGGCATCGAGGGCGACCGTGTTCGTTTGGGGTGGATGACCAAAGCGCACCTCAACCCACGCAACTTCACCGACGGCTATGTGGCCTACGGCTTTCGTGACCAACGACCCAAGTTCGGATTGGGCTATTACCATACCTTCGACGACAAGAAACGTTACTATATGGAGTCGCCCTACAACTACTTGGCCTTCAATATTGGCTACGACATCGAGTCGCCTGGCCAGTCGGTCTCCGAGTTGGAACGCGACAACGTGCTGATGTCGACCGAATCCATCCATCCGGCCCTCTATGTGGGACAGGCACAGGCACGATGGGTGCAGTCGTGGCCCACCAACATCCATCTCGACACCCGATTGACGGCACAATACTACGAGCCGGCAGGAGCGTTGACCTATCGCCGCATACAGACCGACGGGTCATTGCAGTTGGTAGACCATTTCTACAACGTCGAGTGGGTCTCCAAACTGCGTTACTCGCCTCAGATGAAGACCCGCAGCACCCGCAAGGAGGACGACGGCTCGCAGCGTCTCTTCAACCGCGGCCCTGTGGTGTCGCTCGAGCACAAGATGGGCGTGATGGAGGGCTTCTACTACAACAGCACCCTCTTCGAGGCACAGTACCGTCTGCGGATGGCTGTGTTGGGCTATATGGATTTCAACCTGCAGGCCGGCAAAGTGTGGAACGCCGCACCGCTGCCCAAGCTCTTCATCCCCAACGGCAGCGTATCCAATTGGTTGCTGTCCAACTCGTTCAACACCATGTTGCCGATGGAGTACATCGTCGACCAGTATGCCTCCCTCTTTGCCACCTATCACTTGAAGGGGTTGATATTGGATCACATCCCCATCATCCGTGTGTTTGGATTGCGTGAGGTGGTGGGCTTCAATGTGCTGTATGGCGGGCTGACCGACAAAAACAATCCCGCCCTGCTGCACCCGGGACTCTACGCCTTCCCCGAGGGCATCAAGACCCTTGGTTCGCAGCCCTATGCCGAATACAGCATCGGTGTGGAAAACATACTGGGCATCTTCCGCGTCGACTATGTGCGACGACTCACCTACCTCGAGCCGGGTATCTCTCCCTACGGCATCAAATTCGGCATCGGATTTGCTTTCTGAGCGAATTATTTTAGCATATAAATAAAAATATATACCTTTGTACGTTTCATTTTGCCGCTGCCGACGAGGGAGAATTGCGTGCAACCGATAGGAATGCAGAGCGTTGGGTTCTGTCGAGAGACTGATGTCGGAGGGGCAAGATGATGGTATAACAAAGCAAGTTGACCGAATATGAAGCTGGAATTCAAAGGTGCCGCCCGTGAAGTGACGGGCTCGAAACATCACATCACCACAGCCAAAGGGTTGAAGATTCTGCTCGACTGCGGTATGTATCAAGGCAAGGGTTTGGAGACCGATGCCATGAATCGCGACTTGGGCTTCGACCCTCGCGAAATCGATTATGTCATCCTCTCTCATGCCCATATCGACCACTCGGGCTTGATTCCCTACATCTACAAGAATGGTTTCAACGGAACGGTGATATGCACTCCCGCCACCCGCGACCTGTGCAGCATCATGCTGGCTGACGCAGGACGCATACAGGAGAGCGATACCATCACCTTCAACAAGAAACGCGAGTCGCAAGGGTTGGAGAAAGTGGAACCCATCTACACCATGCAGGATGCACAGGCCTGCATGGGCTGTTTTATCAGCGTGCCCTACCATCGTCCCTTCAACATCGAGGGCGAGGTGACGGTCGAGTTCTTCGATGCCGGCCACATCCTCGGGTCGGCTATGGTCTATTTGGAGATCAAAGAGGGACGGCGTCGTATCAAGCTGGGCTTCACAGGCGACATCGGTCGCTACGACAAGCGAATCCTCAAAGACCCCGAGCCCTTCCCTCAGGTGGATTACCTGATTATGGAGTCGACCTATGGCGACCGGCTCCACACCAACCTCGATATGGCCGAGCAGGAGCTCCTGATGGCCGTGCTCGACACCTGTACCAAGAAGAAAGGCAAGCTCATCATCCCCTCGTTCGCCATCGGACGTGCACAGGAAATCATCTATGCCCTCGACCGGCTTCGTAGCAAAGGACTGCTGCCCGACATCGATGTCTTTGTCGACAGTCCGTTGAGCGTCAACGCCACCAATATCATGCGGATGCATTCCGAGTGCTTCAACGAGGAGATACTGGACTATATGAAAAAAGACCCCGACCCATTCGGTTTCGACCGACTTCAGTACATCCAGTCGGTCGAGGCGTCGAAGGCACTCAACGTCCGCAACAAGACCTGCATCATCATCTCGGCCAGCGGCATGATGGAGGCTGGACGTGTGAAACACCATCTGGCCAACAACATCGACAACCCCAAGACCACCATCCTCTGCGTGGGCTATTGCGAACCCACCACGCTGGGTGCCAAAATCATGCGAGGCGACACGACGGTGTCCATCTTCGGACGGCCCTATAAGGTGCGTGCCGACGTCCGTCGCATCGATTCGTTGTCGGGTCATGGCGACTACGACGAGATGATCAGATACATCTCTTGTCAGGAGAAGCGTCGCTTGAAGAAAATCTTCCTGGTGCACGGCGAAGCCGAGACACAGGAACACTTCCGCGACACGCTCAACAAGCGTGGCTTCAAGCGGGTGGAAATCCCCGAACACAACGATGTGGTGGAACTGTAACAACGAACTTTTAATCTAATAAACAACTCGCTATGATATCTTTTGTCTTTGCTGTCGTACTCCTGTTGTTGGGGTACCTGCTGTACTCTAAAGTGGTGGAGCGGGTCATCGGTGTCGACTCCAACCGCACCACTCCCGCTGTGGCACATCCCGACGGAGTGGATTATGTGCCGATGAAGCCGTGGCGTATCTTCCTCATCCAGTTCCTCAACATTGCCGGTGTGGGTCCCATCTGCGGTGCCATCATGGGTGCCCAGTTCGG
>CAJOQB010000092.1 GCA_905236405.1 uncultured Bacteroidales bacterium | reverse complement strand
TACCCTTCTTGGCGCTGATGTCTTGGCTCTGGTATTTACCGCCCCATTCCTCGACCAGCAGGTTCATATTGGCCAGCTCCGTCTTGATACGGTCGGGGTCGGCGCCAGGTTTGTCGATTTTGTTGATGGCAAACACGATAGGGCATCCTGCAGCTTGAGCGTGGTTGATAGCCTCGATGGTTTGCGGCATGATTTTGTCGTCGGCAGCGATGACGATGATGACGATGTCGGTCACCTTGGCACCGCGGGCACGCATGGCGGTGAATGCCTCGTGGCCGGGGGTGTCGAGGAAGGTGATTTTGCGTCCGTCGGCGGTGGTCACCTCATAGGCACCGATGTGCTGGGTGATGCCGCCAGCTTCGCCAGCGATGACGTTGGTGTTGCGGATATAGTCCAACAGCGAAGTCTTGCCGTGGTCCACGTGACCCATGACGGTGATGATGGGGTTGCGGGGGACAAGGTCTTCGGGCTTGTCGCTCTCTTCAATCTCGTGGATGGCGTTGACCACATCGTCGCTGACAAAGTTGATGTTGAATCCAAACTCGTCGGCAATCAGTTTGATGGCTTCGGCGTCGAGACGTTGGTTGATGGAGACGAAGATGCCGACCGACATGCAGGTGGCGATAATCTTGGTCACAGGGATGTTCATCATGGTAGCCAGCTCGTTGGCGGTGACAAACTCGGTCACCTGCAGCGTGTTCTGGCTCTCCATCTCGCGCATGGCCTCCATCTCGGTCTTTTGGGCCACTTTCTGTCGTTTCTCTCGGTTGTGCTTCGAAGTCTTCGACTTGCCGGTGGGGCTGAGACGGGCCAACGTGTCGCGAATTTGTTTCTCTATTTCGTTGTCGTCTAACTCCACTTTTTCCTTGGCAGCCTTCTTCTTGTCCTTGCGTTTCGATTCTTTGCTGCTCTTCTGGTCATTGCCCTTGGCGGCGTTGTTGGCCTGCTGTTTGTCTTTCTTTTGTTTCTGCTTGTCTTTCTCGGCAGCGGCCTTGCTGTCCTTGTTGGCCTGAGCGATGGCAGCCTTTTCGTCCACCTTGACGCCCTCCTTGCGGATGCGTTTGCGTTTCTTCTTCTCCTCGCTCGAGTGTTTGGGTTTCTCGAATTGCGAGAGGTCTATCTTGTCGAGCACCTTGGGGCCTTCGAGCTTCTGGTATTGAGTCTCGATAAACTCCACCGTCTTGGCCGGTTTTTCGGGCGTTGCCGTCGGCTCGGGTTGTGGGGCGGGAGTCTCAGTTGTCTCGACTGTTGGGGTGGCTACCGGTTCTTCGGCTTTCATCTGCTCGGCGGGCTGCTCCTTGGTTTGAGGAGTCTCCTCCTTGGCCTTTTTCTCCTTGGCTTTTTTCTCTTTGGATTTCTCCTTGGGTTCTTTAGCCTTGGTCTCCTTGCTTTCCTTGGAGTCTTTGGCCTTTTCGGCCTTTTCGGCCTTGGCCTTCTTCGACGACTTCTTGGTGGGACGCATCTTGTCGTTGATGCTGCTGAGGTCAATCTTGTCGACGATACGTAACTCGGGGTTGAAGTCGCCCATCGTGCTCTCGCTCGAGGCGCGGATCACCTGAGGTTCGAACTTCGGAGACGGTTCTTCGGCAGGCTGTTCGGGTTCCTCGGGTTGCACAGGTTCAGGCTGGGGGGCCTCCTGTTCCGAGGATTCGGGCTGCGGTTGTTCTTGTGTCGTAGCCTCCTTTTTGTCGTCCTCGCTCTTGTTGTCGGAGGCCGTGTTGTCCGTTGTGGGGGTTTTGGTAGCAACGGGAGGGACGATGCTGGTACCGAAGTTTTTGATTACCACTTCGGATTCTGTCTCGTTCTTGGCCATACCTGCCTCGATGGCTTCGGCACCCGAGGCACTGATTTCCAGCTTGTCGGCATTCTCTTTCACTTCACGTTCGCTCTTGAAAGCCTTGGCCACCAACGAGTATTGCTCGGGAGTGAGACGAGTGTTGGGGTTGCTGTCGATGTCGTGTCCTTTCTTGGTGAGAAATTCCACCAAGGTGGCGACACCCACGTTGAGTTCTTTGGCAGCTTTGTTGAGTCGTATGGATTTTAATTCTTCTGGCATATACCCTCCTTGTTAAAGTTAAACATACTTTTTCGACGGCCTGCTATATTGCCGCCAGCTTCATTCTTATTGTTATGGCTACCGTTGTCGGTTATTGATTGTCTTCTTGTGTGTCGTCGTCGGACGATTCCTCTTCGAACTCGGCTTTGAGGATGCGGATCACCTCGTCGATGGTCTCTTCCTCCAAGTCGGTACGGTTGATAAGTTCCTCTTTCGACAGGGCGAGAACGCTTTTGGCGGTATCGCAGCCAATCTTGTACAGCTCGTCGATAATCCAGTCCTCGATTTCGTCGTTGAATTCACGCAGGTCGACATCCTCGTAGTCTTCATCGGTGTCGCGGAACACCTCGATTTCGTAGCCCACCAGCTTGCTGGCCAGCTTGATGTTGTGGCCGCCCTTGCCGATGGCGAGGCTCACTTGGTCGGGGGCCATGAAGACCTCGGCGCGTTTGTTCTCCTCGTCCACGCGGATAGAGCTGATTTTGGCGGGGTTAAGGGCACGTTGAATCATGACGTCCACACGCGAGGTGTAGTTGATGACATCGATATTCTCGTTGCGCAGCTCGCGGACAATGCCGTGGATGCGGTTGCCCTTCATACCGACGCACGAGCCCACGGGGTCGATGCGGTCGTCGTAGCTCTCCACAGCGATTTTGGCTCTTTCGCCCGGGGCGCGGACGATGTTGCGGATGGTAATCAAGCCGTCGTAGATTTCAGGCACCTCGGCTTCCAACAGACGTTCCAGGAAAATGGGGCTGGTGCGGCTCAAAATAATGGCGGGCGATGTGCCGCGCATCTCCACCTTGAGGACGATGGCACGCAGGGTGTCGCCTTTGCGGTAGTGGTCCGACGGAATCTGTTCGCTCTTGGGCAGGATGAGTTCAATCTTCTCCTCGTCGAGCACCAGGATTTCGCGTTGCCAGGGCTGGTAGACCTCGCCGATGACAATCTCGCCCACTTTCTCTTTGTACTTCTGATAGATGAGCGACTTCTCGTAGTCTTGTATCTTGCCCACCAGGTTCTGGCGGATGGCCAGGATGTCGCGGCGGCCAAAGACACTCATGGGGATGGGCTCCGACAGTTCCTCGCCCACCTCGAAGTCGTCTTCAATCTTGATGGCTTCCGAATATTCGATCTCCGTTTTGTCGTTCACCAGTTCGCCGTCGGGGACGATGACACGGTGGCGGTAGATTTCCAGGTCGCCCTTGTCGATGTTGACAATGATGTCGAAGTTCTCGTCGGTGCCGAAGCGTTTAGCCAAAGCAGCGCGGAACACCTCCTCGAGGATGCGCATCAACGTTTCGCGGTCTATCTTCTTCAGTTCTTTAAACTCGGAGAAGGAATCAATAAGGTCAAGCGTCTTCATTTTCTATAATGGTATTGTTTTGTATTCGGTTAAAAGTGTATGACAATGACAGCCCGTTTGATGTCGCGGTAGCTGACCGTCACGGGGTCCAACGGCGCCTTCTTCTTGCCGTGGGGCGGTTGGATGGTGCATTGCTCGTCGTCGGCCTCGGTCAGGCGTCCGGTCACCTGCTCGCCGTCCATCAGTGTCACCTGCAGCTCCTGCCCGATGTTCTTCTTGTATTG
Source organism: uncultured Bacteroidales bacterium (assembly GCA_905236405.1). Classification (GTDB taxonomy): domain Bacteria; phylum Bacteroidota; class Bacteroidia; order Bacteroidales; family P3; genus Colimorpha. Next base: position 952 of record CAJOQB010000092.1, on the reverse strand, counting down.
GCGGGGCAGTTTCAGCGGTGAGTCGAGGCCCGCCGACGCCACGTTGAGTTCAAAGTCCTCGGCGTCGCGGTCAAGGCTGTTTTCGATGGCACGGCTCAACGCCACGCAGTCGTCAATCAACACCCCCTCGTCGCCGTCGATGGAGACGAAGATACGGTTGTCGCTGGTGATTTTCAGGTCCACCAGAAACTTGTCGCTTCCCTGCAGATGGGAGTGGATGATGTCGAGCACATGCAGTTTGTCAATCATTGTTCTATTATGTTTGATATTATACAACAGTTCAGCCTATGGGCAATGAGAAAGGGGACTGATGAGTCCCCTCACAAATCGGCTGCAAAAGTACGACAATTATTTTAAATATCGTTATTTTTCTTGACATTCTTTCATGAGTGGATATGTAAAACAAAGTGTTTCAATATCTTGTGTTTTTTTATTATTTTTTTCTTCGTTTTGGTATCTGTTCGAGAGATGTCAAAAAATGTTTTTTTCTCGTTCAAAGAACTTTTTTTCGGGCTGTCTGTGAGAGAAAAAAAAGGCCATTTATAAAAAAAGTGTCTTTTGCACTTATTTCCACTTAGTGGCAGTTAGTGGCACTTAGTGGCAGTTATGTGTCACTTATGGTGCATTTGGCGGCTATCTCACCTCTTTGCCAAGGGCCAGAAAAGGGGAAAAACGGGTGTCGGAAAGGGCAGAAATTTGGTGGTCTCAAAAGAAGTTGTATCTTTGCCGCGAATTAAACCTTTGAAGTGAAAACCAACAGTATCATGCCATGAACCGGAACACCTGCAACAATGGGGCCAAAAAGGGTCGATTATGGGCACATGGAGCCAGCAGTGGGAGGGGTCGTTCCATAGCAGTGGGAGCCCTCACTGCATGGAGTGTGAAGCCTTGCACCCATGGTGCGGGGAGCACACGTGGCACATCCTCAGACACGACTAAGGGGGGGTGGGGT
>CAJOQB010000091.1 GCA_905236405.1 uncultured Bacteroidales bacterium | reverse complement strand
CGCGCATGGCCTCGCGCTCGGTGTCGTGGTAGTAGCGGTCAATCATGAACTTCACCTCGTCGGTGAGGGTCTCTTCGGTATAGTTGGCGTCGATGAATTCCTGCTTGATGGCAGCGAAACCATCCTCACGCATATGTTTGTTGGCTATGCCCTGCTTGGCAAAGTCGTAGCATTTCTGATAGACAGCGTCGTGGAGGCGGGTACGCAGCTCTTCGTCGTTGACCTCGTGGCAGTATTCGCGTTTGACGGTCTTGCCTGTCTCGACGGTCAGCTCGGCAATGGTGCGGCACTGGATCTTGATGGCCTCGTGGGCGGCCTTCAGGGCACCCAGCATCACCTCTTCCGAAACCTCCTTCATCTCGCCTTCCACCATCATGATGTTGTCTTCGGTGGCGGCGACAATCAAGTCGAGGTCGGCATTGTCAATCTCGTCCATGGGAGTGTTGATGACATATTCTCCGTTCAGGTGGCTGACGCGCACTTCAGAAACAGGACCGTTGAAGGGGATGTCGCTGACGGCCAGAGCCGAGGCGGCAGCCAGTGCGGCTAACTGGTCGGGCATGGTCTTGTTGTCACCCGAGATGAGGGTGATGATCACTTGTACTTCGGCGTGGAAATTGTCGGGGAAGAGGGGACGCAGGGCGCGGTCCACCAGTCGGGCAATGAGAATCTCGTGCTCGGAGGGACGGGCTTCGCGTTTGAAGAAACCGCCGGGGAAGCGACCCATAGCGGCGTATTTCTCTTGGTATTCAACAGTGAGGGGCATGAAGTCGACGTTTTCGCCCACTTCGGTCTTGGCACATACGGTGGCCAAAAGCATCGTGTCGTTCATTCTGACGACGGCGGCACCGTCGGCCTGTTTGGCCAGTTTGCCGGTTTCAACTTCGATGACATGGGTTCCCATGTCAATCTTCTTGGTGATGATGTTCATTTTTTTGTTTTACTTTTTCTCGATTTCCAATGGCAGGTTGGCAGCACCGTGCTACCAACCTTTTTGGGTTTGGTATTTACTATATATGCAAAAGTCCACGCCCCTTCTGCTATAAGCAAAAAAGTAACCCAGCGAACTGGGTTACTCAACCATAACCAAATAAATATGAAAAACTATTTTCTTAAATTCAGTTTCTTGATGATGGCACGGTATCTCTCGATATCCACTTTCTTCAGATAGTCAAGCATCTTGCGGCGCTTGCCAACGAGACCCACCAAAGCACGCTCGGTCACTTGGTCTTTCTTGTTCTGTTTCATCAGCTCGGTGAGGTGCTGGATGCGGTAGGTGTAGAGAGCCACCTGTGCTTCTGCCGAACCAGTGTCCTTGGCCGATTTGCCATACTGTGCAAAAATTTCTTCTTTCTTTTCTTTCGTAAGGTACATAGTTGTTATCTCTTGTTTGTTCTTGTTTTCGGCTGCAAAAATACATCGTTTTTATATATTGCAAAAACTTTTTTGCATCCTACGAGTGGCAATGTGCTTAATCGCTTGTCTGTCAATAGTGTTCTATAAATGTTAAAAAACAATTAAGATATGTGTTTTCGGGAGGAAAAACGACGGTAATGAGCAAAAAAACGAAAAAATCGAGGCGAAAAACGCAACTATTTTTGGTGTCATTGCGCTTTCTTGGCGTCGTTTTTCCGTTTTTTCATGATTTTTTTCCTCAGACGTCCGATGTGTTTGATTTGATGCTCCAAGGTCAGTTTTTCAATCAAGGTTGGCTCTTTTCTCATCTTTTTGCGTGTAATCAGGTTCATGACGAAGTTGATGATGCTGAAGACACACGCAATGATGCTGAGGATAAGGGTGAGGGTGATAATAATCATGACAAAATGCAATTAAAAACCGAGTCGGTGATAGTGGCAGAAGCGCAGCTCCTCGTTGTCGTCGTACAGGTGCAACCCCGACCCTTCGCAGTAGCGAAACAGCTTGCACTCGCCGCATGCTCCCTTTCGCGTCCAGTCGCGGTGGCGGTATTTCTCGAAACGGTTTTGCCAGACATCCCAGAACGAGTCGTTGTAGATGTTGCCTTGATGGAAGTTGGAGCGGATACTGGTGCACCCCGAGATGGAACCGTCGCACAGGATGGAGGCCACCTCGATGCCGGCACGACAGTAGAACCAGTGGTCGCGGACCTCCTGCTCGTAGTCGCCCAAAAATCCCTCGCAGCCATAGTCCACATGGATGCGTCCCTCTTGTCGGGTGCGTTTGATGAAGTCGAAGACATAGTGGAAGTCGTCGGGGCTCAGCTGCAACTCGGGGTCGGTGGCGGCACGTCCCATCGGCACGATGGTGAACACACGCCAACGACGGACGCCCAACGAGAGGATGTATTCTTTGAAGGCTTCCAATTGGTGGACATTGCGGGGGTTGACACAGGTCACGATGTCCCACAGCAGGTCACGCTCCTGGCTGAGCAGTTGGATGGCGTGGGTGGCACGTTGGAACGATTGGGGGTTGCGACGCAGCCAGTTGTGCGCCTCCTCCAATCCGTCGAGCGAGATGGTCATCGAGTGGATGCCGCTACGCATCAGTGAGTCGAGTCGGGCCTCGTCGAGCAGAAAGCCGTTGGTGACCATGCCCCAAGGGAACTCGCGACGGTAGAGCTCCAGCCCCACCTCCTCGATGTCTTGGCGTACCAGAGCCTCGCCACCGGTGAAGATAATGAAAGTCTTGTGAGGGTCGACATGCGGTGTGATGCTGTCGATGACCTTTAGGAAGTCCTCGGCAGGCATATCCTTCTGTTGGGGTTCCTGCTTGCAGTCGCTGCCACAGTGACGGCAGTTGGCGTTGCAACGCAGCGTGCATTCCCAAAAGAGGGTCTGCAACGGGTGCAACTTGGCGTTGTTGTGCCGATACATTCGATGAAGCTCGAGTCCTATGCGTTGCCTCAGGTTCATGAATGCCCTATTTTCTCTTGACGGTGATGGTGATTTCTTTCGCTGACGTTCCTTGGTTCCAGCCTTGGCGTTCGCCTGTGGGTTCGGGGAACTCCACCGACAGCACCTGCTCCTCGTAGTGGCCGTTCTTAGTGCCGTCGATGTCGATGACCGCCACCCGTTGTCTCTCCCAAGGACGGTCGGAGGTCTGGCATTGGAACGAGCCCTGGTCGTCGGTGGTGTCCGAGGCACGGTCGATGTAGCCCTGATAGAACTCGTTCTGTGGATTGCGGATGCCGTCGATGTCGACATCGCTGCTCAGCAGGGTGACACGCAATCCCTTGACAGGCTTGCCCTGCTCGTCGACCACACGGCCTTTCACCTGGAAGTTGACGGTCGGCACGCCGTACATGACGGGCGTCGGCTGTTTCTCTTCGGGACGGGGACGGTCGTCGTCTTTGATGTTGTTCTCTTGGAAGTTTCTTGGCGGCACGCCGTACAGCAATACCGCTTCGTTGCGAGGCTTGGGACCCTCGACAGGTTCCTTCTCCTCTTTGACAACGTTCTTTTGGTGTTGGCAGCTGCCAAGCCCCAAGGCTCCCATCAGCGAGAGGATAATCCAATTTTTAAGTTTCAGAAACTGTATCTTCATGGCGTGGATGTCCGTTATTGGTGAGTATAACGCTGTCTTGGGCAAAAAATTGTGTTAGTGTTTGTCGCCGTTCAACGCCTCCTCTTGTACACGGACGCTCTCGGCGTGTATCTTCTCGAACAGTTCTTTGACAAAACGGTCGTCGAGGCCCAGTTCGCGTGCCAACGCGAGGTCTTTCTCCAACACCGTCTCCCAGCGTTTGGGTTGGAAGACGGTCATGTTGTTCTCCTGTTTTATCTGGGCGATGCGGCGACTCACATCGGTACGGGCCTTCAGGTTCTCGAGAATCTGTCGGTCGATAGTGTCGATTTGCTGGCGTAGCAGCGTCAGGTTCGTGTTCTGTATGTCGTCTGCCGAGCGAAGAATCAGGTGGTCGACGGCAGCGAAGAACATCGATGGCGACAACTGCTGTCGGGCGTCGGTCAACGCCGCTTCCGGTTGGGTGTGGACCTCCACCATCAGTCCGTCGAAATGCAGGTCCATCGCTGTCTGCATCAGCTGCGGTATCAGTTCCCTGTGGCCGCCGATGTGGCTGGGGTCGCAAAGGAGGGGGAGGTCGGGCATGATTCTTTTCAGCTCCATGGGTATTTCCCACGAGGGGTTGTTACGGTAGCCCAGATTGTTGCTGGTGAAAAAACCGCGATGGATGGCGGCGATGTCGCTGTTGCCTGTCGCCATCACCCGTTCGATGGCCCCTATCCATAGTTGTATGTCGGGCGTCGTCGGGTTCTTCACCATGACGGGAATCTGGCATCCTCTCAACGCCATACACAGTTCGCCCATCGAGAAGGGGTCGCCCGTGGTGCGGGCGCCAATCCATATGGCGTCGATACCGTATCGCAGGCATAGTTCGACATGATGGGGATGGGCCACTTCGCAGCAGAACCGTAGAAGGGGACGCTCTTGTTTCAACTCGCTAATCCATTGCAACGCCGTCTCTCCCAAACCCTCGAAGCCGCCTGGGTGGGTGCGGGGCTTCCATACCCCGCCGCGAACCATGCTGATGCGTCCGTCGTCGAGCAGTGCATCGACGATGGCTTGCAACTGTCGCTGGTTTTCGATGCTGCATGGGCCGGCGACAAGAAAAGGCTTGTAAGAGGATTTGAAGATGTTGGACATGGTCGAAAAGGCTTTGGGTGGTGTTACCGTTGGTGACGAAAGACAAAGCATCTCGTGCTTGGAGATGCTTCGTTTGAGCGATAGACGGGGTTCGAACCCGCGACCTGCGGCTTGGGAAGCCGCCGCTCTGCCAACTGAGCTACTATCGCAATGGCTAAGACAGTGTCATAACTCGATTCACCCGATATTATTGTGTGTGGCGAAAAAAATAATGCTTTTGTGCTATTCGACGATGATTTCGTCGGTAAAGATGTAGGAGGGTTGGCCGTGGGCGGCATGGAAATCGGGCAGCGGTCCTGCGTTGAGGGCGCGGACGTTGATGTAGCGGGCGTTGATATTCAAATCCTGTGCCGTGCAGGTCACCACATGGGGCGCCGTGTTTCGTGGGTCGGTGCGGGGCGACACCTCTTTGACCATCTGCCAGTGCTCACCGTCGTCCGAGGAGTAGACGGCCAACGAGCGTGGCGCCAATATCCAGTCGAAAGTGTGTTGGAAGAATCGCATCGAGACGCTGTTCACTCTCCGCTTCCCGCCCCAGTCGAAGGTGGCGTTCACATCCTCGCCCCAATAGCCTTGCCAGTGGCCGTCGGCATAGTCGTTGTCGCTGCCCAGCACCCCGTCGTTCAATGCATTGTCGCCACCCCCGCTGTACACCTCGCGATAGGTGGAGTAGGGGGTGCCGAGTCGGCATTGTTGGCCGATGCCTTGATGATAGAGAATGTATTGGCTCTGGTACACAGGCTCGTTCCACTGGTTGTAACAGACACATTTCATTTCACATGAGTGGTCCACGGGGAAAGGCCCCTTGTACAGGGTGGCCCCTTGCGACGGCTGTCGTCCGTCGAGTGTGTAGTAGATGGGATATTGGCCAAACAGCGTCTTCAGGCTGACGACCAGCCCTTGGGAGGCTTTGCCCTTTGGGGTGGAGGGAGTTGTCTCTGCGATGCTTTGGGTGACGAACACATGGCGGTCGGCCTCCAAAATCTCGGCAGCCATGCGGTTGAACCGCTCGATGACTAAATGCCGGCTGTATTCGCCGTTCTCGTTGTCCCACAGTGCCAGGTACTCCGACTCCAAGGTGTGCAGCACCTCCACCAGATGGGTCATCTCCTCGCGGCATCTTTGTGCTCGGTCGGGGGTGGGGGAGGCAAGTTGGTCGTACAAGTCGCAACGCAGACGGGCCTTGAGGGCGGTGGCTTCCAGACGGTGCAAAGCGTAGATGTAGGTGATGTAGGGGGTGGGCTCGTGGGAGAACAGGTGATAGGCTTGGGTGTATTCCTTGCTTTGCTCCTCGAGGGTGGAATAGCCGAAGTGGTGGCAGAGGCTCTGCACCATTTGCAGCACACTGTCGGCTCTTTGTCGGGCGGCAGGGTCAACGGTGGAGGGGTAGAACTCGAGCAGGGGCTTCTCTAATGCTGCGGTGCGGTACCAGTCGCCCACCATCGGATGGCTTGCCAAGTGGCTTACGCTGTATATCAACTCGGTGACGCGGCCAGGGCGGCTCTTGTCTTGCATGAATTGGGTGAATGGGGTGAGATAGAGACTGTTATTCTTCCATGTGAGCTTCCATGTGGTCTTTGGATTGAAACCTTCCTCGGTCCTGTCAAAAAGACTTTCAATCCAGCGGCAATAGTTTGCATTGAACTGTGCTTCCCGTTGTTTCAACTCAGCGGCGGCCTTGTCGGGGTCGGTCTCCTTGATGGGGTTCCACGACATCTCGGCAGCCCATGCCAGGGCATGGTAGCTGTCCGACAGCAGGTCCAGCCCGCTGTCGTCCCAGGTGGTGGTGAGGATGCCCGAGGCACCGTAGCGGTAGCCGTCGCGGGCCATATAGGCGATGTTGTTGATATAGTTTTCTGTACTGGCATGAATCGAACTATAGTGGCAGGTGCTGGGTGCCACCCAGAAAGGGTTGCCATGCTTCTCTTTGGCTTCGACATAGGGACGGAGAAAGTCGCTGAAGTCGGTCGACGGCGAATAGTTCCAGCAAATCAGAATCATGTCTTTGGGCAGTTGGGCAATCATCTCGGGGTGTTGGGCCACAATGTCGCCCCACATCATCACGTCGTTTTTGTCGTCCTTTACCATCTGGTACACACGGTTGATATGTTTGCAATAGGCCTCTTCGGCACCGACGGTGTTGACATAGAGGCTGGCCCGACCGCTGCCCAGGGCTTCGGTCTCGTCGCAGTTGATGTTGAAGAAGTAGTGGGACTCGGCCTCGTATTGCTTCTTGGTGTTGTCGATTTGTTTTTGCAGCAAGGTGTACACCTCCTCGTTGCCGGGGTCGAGATTGGTGGGGCTGTCTTTCAGGTGCCAGTAGAATGGGTTGCTCAGTGTTTTCTCGAAGTGGCCGAAGCATTGCAAGTTGGCAATTAGGATAACTTTTGACAAGGCCCACGTTTTGGGAGCCTCGTTGCTGGGTGAGCATAAGTCGGGATAGACTTCGTTGAACAGGGTGTGCTCAGTGTATAAACTGATTTCGTCCAGATTCAAGTCTTTGAATATTTCTGCCATGCAAAAGGAAAAGTTCATGTTGGTGACGGGTCCACGGCTCACGTCGTCTTGCCATGCACGGTGTGCAAAAGCTGGATAGTCGGTGATAATCATGCAGGGTATGGTGTCGTGCATCTTGGCAATTTTTGCAAGTGTCCGGCATGCATAATACAAGCCTATTTCGTTGTTTATCTGTAAAAATTCTGTAAGTGTCTGGCTTTTATTATAATCGCCATTTTTGTTGGTTATCTGGACAATGATTTGCCGGGGTTGTATCTCGATGCGGTAAGCTTGTTCTTGGTTCACAGCACCCTCGATGCTGTCCACTTGGAGATACCAAACGGGATAGCGACCCTGCTTCATGGCTTTTTTAACGGTGAGGGAAGGGTTGTCTGGCGTCCCGTCTTCAGGAGTGGGGTTAAAGAGCGAATACGTCTTTTGAAATGCTTCTTTGATGGGGCAGACCCCCTGTCCCGTCAGTTCCACCTGTTGGGGGGTGGGAATGATGCCCAGGTTGAACGGCTGTGTCGTCGTTGGCTGTGCCCACAGCGTTATTCCTGCGGCAAGCAGAATAAACGCGATGCTGTGTCTCAGATATCCTATGATGCTATGTTTTGTATTGTGTGTGAACATGATAGTCTTGTTTTGTTTGTTGTCGTTTCGTTTTCTTTCTCGCTGCAAAAAAACTTTTTTTTGTAGAATCAAGGCTATTATATATTATTATACCTTTTAAGTTCTTTTGGGTTAGGTTAGG
>CAJOQB010000090.1 GCA_905236405.1 uncultured Bacteroidales bacterium | reverse complement strand
GACCCAGGCGAAAAGGTATATGCCGGCCAAGTGATTGGCGAGAGTCTCCGTCCTGGCAACGACATTGTCATCAACGTCGTCACCGCCAAGAACCTCACCAACATGCGTACCAAGTCGGCAGACGAGAAGTCGACCTGCACTCCTGCCATCAAGTTCTCACTTGAGGAGGCAATGGAATACATCCGTGAGGACGAATACCTCGAGATTACCCCCCACAGCCTCCGCATCCGCAAGATCATCCTCGACGAAATTGAACGCAAACGTGCCCGCATCGCCGCTGGCGAGGAGGCATAATTTCGACGCTAAGCGATTATCTCATATTTTAACATTTCCATCGACAGCGGCCAAATGGGCAAGAAAGCCCCAAAAACGGTCGCTGTCGCTTTTTCTTATATTTTGTTCATAACTTTCCTTCATTATCAACCACGGCGTTCGACTTTATTTCGTACTTTTGCAACCCGAAAAAAATGAATAACATTCAAAGAATATGAGCGAAGAAGAGAAAAACGCACAGTCTGGTCAGTATAGTGCCAGCAATATCACCGTCTTGGAAGGTCTTGAGGCCGTTCGTATGCGTCCCGCCATGTACATCGGCGACGTCAACTTCCGTGGACTCCATCATCTGGTCTACGAGGTGGTAGACAACTCTATCGACGAGGCATTGGCCGGTTATTGCACCAAAATCGATGTCAGCATCAACCCCGACAACTCCATCGTGGTCGATGACAACGGTCGTGGTATTCCCGTCGACATGCACGAGAAAGAACACCGCTCGGCCCTCGAGGTGGTGATGACCGTACTCCATGCCGGCGGCAAGTTCGACAAGGGCAGCTACAAGGTGTCGGGCGGTCTGCACGGCGTCGGTGTCAGCTGCGTCAACGCCTTGAGCGACGCTATGACCGTCGAGGTTTACCGCGACGGCAAGATTTACCGTCAAGAGTACAGCCGCGGTCTACCCCTCTATCCTGTCAAAGAGGTGGGTACCACCGACAGACGCGGCACCCATGTCCAGTTCCACCCCGACCCCTCCATCTTCACCGTCAGCGAATATGACTACGGCACACTCGTCAACCGCCTGCGAGAACTGGCTTACCTCAACAAGGGCATTGAACTCAACATCCATGACCTCCGCCCACTTGAGGACGGCAGCCTGCAGAGCGACCATTTCTTCTCCGAGAAGGGTCTGCACGACTTTATCAACTATCTCGACCAGAACCGCGAGAAGCTGATGCCCGAACCCATCTGCATCGAGGGTGAACGCAACGGCATCCCCATCGAGATTGCCATGCAATACAACACCTCTTTCAGCGAGAACCTCCACTCCTACGTCAACAACATCAACACCCACGAGGGTGGCACCCATCTGACCGGCTTCCGCAGCGGCCTCACCCGCACGCTAAAAAACTATGCCGACAAGCAGGGTATGCTCTCCAAACTGAAATTCGACATCACCGGCGACGACTTCCGCGAAGGTCTCACCGCCATCATCTCCGTCAAGGTGGCCGAGCCTCAGTTTGAGGGACAGACCAAGACCAAACTGGGCAACACCGAGGTCAAAGGTGCCGTCGACAGCGCTGTGAGCGAGATGCTCGAGAACTATCTCGAGGAACATCCCAAGGAGGCCAAACAGATTGTCGACAAGGTCATCCTCGCTGCCACTGCTCGTCATGCCGCCCGCAAGGCTCGCGAGATGGTGCAACGCGGCAACGTCTTCAGTAGCGGTGGTCTGCCTGGCAAACTGGCCGACTGCCAAGACGGCGACCCCAGCGTATGTGAGATATACTTCGTCGAGGGCGACTCGGCAGGCGGAAGCGCCAAACAAGGACGCGACCGTCGCTATCAGGCCATCCTCCCCTTGCGTGGTAAAATTCTCAATGTCGAGAAAGCACAGCGTCACCGTGCCTTCGAGAGCGAGGAAATCAAGAACATCTACACCGCTCTCGGCGTGTCGGTAGGCACCCCCGAGGACAGTCAGGCACTCAATATCGAGAAACTGCGTTACCACAAAATCATCATCATGACCGATGCCGATGTCGATGGCTCGCACATCGACACCCTGATGCTTACCTTCTTCTTCCGCTACATGCCCGAACTCATCGAGAATGGCTACGTCTACCTTGCCACTCCGCCCCTCTACCTGGTACGCAAAGGCAAGAAGAACGTCTACTGCTGGACAGAGGACGACCGCATCAACGCCATCAACGAACTCAGTGGCGGTGACGAGAAGAAACTCCACGTGCAACGCTACAAAGGTCTTGGTGAGATGAACCCCGAACAGCTGTGGGAAACCACCATGGACCCCGAGAACCGTCAGCTGCGCCAAGTGACCATCGAGAACGCTGCCAGTGCCGACCTCGTCTTCAGTATGCTCATGGGCGACGATGTGCCGCCCCGCCGCGAGTTCATCGAACGCAACGCCACCTATGCCAATATCGACGCTTAACCTTTAATACCCCAATAACAACCCATGGACAAAAGAAATCTTCTGCTTATCAGCAACAGCACCATGCGTGGCGATGCCTACCTCGGCTGGTGCAAGGACATGATTGCCGACTTCTGCCGTCGGCACAATGTGAAACGAGTGCTCTTCGTTCCCTATGCAGGCGTTAGCCTGGCCCCGAACGGCCTCACCAAGAGCTACGATGCTTACGAAGCCAAAGTAGCTGCCGTATACAAAGAGTTTGGTGTCAAACTTACCAGTGTTCACCACAAGGCTTTGCCCATCAACGCTGTCTACGATACCGACTGCGTGGCCGTCGGTGGTGGCAACACCTTCCATTTGGTACGCGAACTGCAACGCACGGGTCTCATGCAGGCCATCCGCCAACGTGCTTTCGACGGCATGCCCTACATGGGATGGAGTGCCGGTAGCAACGTGGCTGGTCCCACCCTTTGCACCACTAACGACATGCCCATTGTCATGCCCGCCTCGTTCGACTGCATGGGCATCGTGCCTTTCCAAATCAACCCCCACTACACCGATTTCTTCGACCCCAAACATGGCGGAGAGACCCGCGACGACCGTCTGAAGGAGTATATCATGGTGAACCCCAAAGCCACCGTCGCCGCCATCCGCGAAGCCACCGCTCTGGTGCTCGAAGAGGGTCATCTCACCCTGCAAGGCCGCAACAACAAAATGAAAGTGTTCCACACCACGATGGACAACACCAAGGAGTACAGCCTGAAGGACAACCTCGACTTCTTGCTGAAGGTCTAACCTCTATTGTATAACTGAAACAATCTATTCTTATACATACAGCCGCCTTCGTCATCAAACGCAGCGGTCTGTTTGGAATAACGCAGCCTGGCTGCGAGGTGTCACGCAGCACCTTGTTTGGAGGGTCGCAGCCAGGCTGCATGTCTCCAAACAGAGTGCTGCGTGAGACTATGCATCTGGCTCCTTGATGACAGGCAGCCGCCTTTTTT
>CAJOQB010000089.1 GCA_905236405.1 uncultured Bacteroidales bacterium | reverse complement strand
TGCGGCACAACACCAGCGTAGGTGGCGAATACAGCGGAGCGCCCCTTGTCCACAACGACTCCACCTACGCCCACAGCGGACACAACGCGATGCGGTTCCACACAGCAAACTATCCCGTCATGTGTTCCGACCAGTATGCCATCATGCCGCTCACCGACTCTGTCCTCTATCCGGCAAGGGGCTTGCAGGTCTCCTTCTGGCTGCGTACTGCCCATTTTTACTATAACTCATTCATCGTGGTAGGTGTGATGAGCGACCCCAACGACACCAATTCATTCGTCGCTATGGATACCGTCCGAATCGAATCTCTTGGCAACTATTCGCACCATACGGTGAGGATGGCGGGATACAGAGGCCCCCACGGCCACATAGCCTTCAAAGCACCATTCCAATCGCCAGTGAATCGCCCCTACATCGACGACATAGTACTCGATGAGATGCCTTGTGCTCCTGCCGAAGACATCCATGTTGTAAACACCGGCCTCGACAGCCTTACGATAGCCTGGAGCGATTCCAGCCGTGCCGACATCTTCTGGTATTTCGAGTATGACACTGTCGACTTCATCCCTGGCACAGGTGCTGCCACCTCCATTCTCGTCACCGATTCGTTCTACACCATGACAGGACTCGACGCTGGCACCATCTACCACATCTATGTCTATCCCGACTGCTTCGACTCGGTGGTCGCCCAACACCTCGTCGCCACCACCTTGACAGCCATACCCACCGCTGTACCTTACAGCGACCATTTCGACAACAACGATGCCAATGGATGGGTGCTCATCAACGGCACGCAGGACAACCGATGGATGGTGGGCAACGCCACCGGCAACCCCGAAGGTGCTCTCTTCATCACCGACGACGACGACCACCACCACTACAGCGGTGCCACCTCCACGGTCTTCGCCTCCCGCACCTTCCACCTCGACACCGCTGGTGATTATGCCTACAGCTTCGACTGGAAGGGCAATGGCGAGATATACAACGACTTCCTCCGTGCCGCTCTCGTCCCTGCCCAAACCATCCTTACGGCTGGCGACTATAGTGGCTTTGACAACGATTCGGTTGTCCCCCTCGGCGGCATCGCCCTCGACGGGGGGCACTGCCTTGACCAACACCCTTCGTGGCAGAACCAAATCGGCACTTTCTCCATCACCACTCCTGGCAACTATATTTGGGTGTTCATGTGGCACAACGACAGCCTTGTCTACAACCAAACACCTGCCGCCATTGACAATGTCCACCTTATTTTCAACAGCTGTCCCATACCCCGGAATGTCACCGGTGCTCTCTCCGCCCATGAGCTCAGCCTTGCCTGGACACCTGGCGGCTCAGAAAGCGAATGGGAAATCACCCTGGACACCGTCTCTGTAGTTGTTGCCTCCCCGTATTTCACTTTCACCGGTCTCACCCCCAATAGAAACTACACAGCCTATATCCGTTCCATTTGCGGTCCTGGCGACACCTCGTTGGCTGTCACTGCCTTGTTTGCCGCCCACAGATACAGGGTCACCGTGACCGCCGACAACCCTGCCCACGGATCGGTGACAGGCGGCGGCATGTTCTACTATGGCGACGTTGCCACACTGACGGCTACACCCAACACGGACTACCATTTCATTGAGTGGAACGACGGCGACACCAACAACCCAAGAAATCTGCTTGTGACAGGCGACACCATACTGACTGCCATATTTATACATAACGAAGGCATCAACGATGTGGCGGCACCACGCTGCAGGATATTCCCAAACCCCGCCAAGGACATGATGACCGTTTCCGTCACAGGGGTTGACGGCATGGTGTGCATCACGGTGCTCGACATGAAAGGCAGCGAGATAATGAGAGAGAACATCGACTGCTCCACCGACTGCGAGAAAAGTGTCGACATCAAGGGACTCGCTGCCGGCACCTACATGGTGCGCATCCAAACCTCCGACAACACAGTGGTGAAGAAACTTGTCGTGAGACGGTAAAGAGACAAGACGGTTTGCTCCCATTCAAAACGGGATTGTGCACGAAGGCAATTTGTAGGACAAAAAGTCGTTATAGGCCAAAAAAACGAAGAGATGCCTCCAAAAAGAATCCTCACCCTCGTGCTTGCCGCCCTTCTGCTGACGGGCTGCCACCATCTGGAAGACAAAGGCAGTGGCGCGTGCCATCGCGGCATCTACCATTGGAAATCGACCTACAACCCCACGGAATGGGAAAAGGGATGGATGCGGGAACACCGCGTGGACAGGCTGTTCATCCATCTGTTCGACATCGAAGCCGGCAAAAAAGCCGACCAACCCGGCTGGAGGATGGTGCCGGTGGCCACCACCACCTTCCTCCAACGGCTGCCCTCGGAGATGGAGGTGGTGCCGGTGGTCTACATCACCGTCGACGCTATCCGCTCCCTGGACGAGGAAGGGGAAGACAGAGCGTCCTCTGTCAAGAGATATGCCCAACTGATTGCCACCCGCATCGACGAGATGATGGCCGACCACTACGACGGGACTGTGCGGGAAGTGCAAATAGACTGCGACTGGACCCAGCAGACAGAAAGATGCTATTTCGAACTTGTCAAGGCGGTGAAGACTCTTCTGCACAAACACGGCATCACCCTCAGCGGCACCCTGCGGCTGCACCAGTTGCGACAAGTGGAGAGCCTCGACACCCTTCCTTTCGACCGCTGTCTGCTGATGTGCTACAACACCGGCAACCTACAGAACGCCAGTACCCACAACTCCATCCTCGACTTCGACGATGTGAAGCCTTATCTGCGACAGTACCACAGCAACGTATTGCACAATACCGACATAGCCCTCCCCGTCTACGGATGGGGCGTGGAGTTCGAAGAGGACGGCACCTTCAGCCGATTGGTCAACTCTAACCAACTGGCCGATGCCATCCAGACAAGCAAGGAGCGAAAAGTATTCATCCGCGAAGAGTGGGGCAACCCCGACGAGATACGCCGCACCCGACGCGCCCTGCCACAGCTCGACACCGCCCACACCATCATCCTCTACCACCTCGACTCGCTCAACCTCTCACGGTACAGCCATGATGAGATTGAGGAGTTCTACACATCACAATAATTTTGTTTTCCTATACAATATTTCCCCTGCACCCTCGTTACTGACATGTTTTTCTTGGCCCCGTAGTTCAGCTGAATAGAACGTCGGATTCCGGTTCCGAAAGTCGTGGGTTTGAATCCCGCCGGGGTCACAACTATGAGTTATATACTTGGAAAAGAGGGCAAGCCCTCACAACAGATGCTAACCTTGGTGTTAGCTTTTATTATTTGTGCCATCGTCGGGATGGGCGTGACGATGCTGATGACACCTTGGGCAACGAAGAGTGCCAACGGTTTGTTGCTGGCCAACTCGGTGGGACAACTGATTATGTTCATGGCTCCGGCGCTGTGGGTGGCGTTGCGATACTATCAGGAACCTCGACGGTTCCTCCAGATACAGCACGACAAGCGGACAGGCCGCCATCTGTTGTGGGGACTGCTGCTGATGGTGTTGGTCATACCGCTCAACGAATGCCTCACGTCGTGGAACGACAGCTGGCACTGGAGCGGTGTATGGTCGACAATAGAGTCGATGCTGCGTGAAATGACCGAGAGATCGAACGAACTGATAGGGGGTGCATTGGAGAAAGCCACTGTGGGTCAACTGCTCATCAATCTCTTGGCCATCGCCTTGGTGCCTGCCGTATGCGAGGAACTCTTTTTTCGCGGAGCGATACAGCAGATAATCTACCGATGGACCCATCGTCCGCATCTATCCATTGTGCTGACCGCCGCCATCTTCTCACTGGCACATATGGATCCCTTCGCTTTCCTGCCCCGATTCTTGTTAGGAATCCTACTGGGTTACATGTTCTATTTCAGCAAGTCGATATGGGTGGATATCGCCGCCCATTTCCTGAACAACGCCATCATCGTGGTACTCTATTTCTTGTACCAAAAAGGAATGCTGACCATCAACATAGCCGAAGATATGTCGTTTGCCTGGTACATTGTACTGGCTTCGGCTATCGTCACAGCAGCGGTGTTCTACTTCGCCTGGCTGCGGAAAAGAAAAACAGAAGTGGAAATCACAGAAATCTGGTAAGTCCAGCTTAACGTAGCAACTCGATGACACCGCGACGAACTACATGGCCGCAGGTACCTTTCCCCTCGAAACTATAGTAGTAGGTGCCGTCGGGAATGTCGGAGGGTGGTGTCCAGAAGTCGTCATCGCTGTCAATGAAGTGACTTTCGAATATCAGACGTCCCCACCGATTATAGATATATAGGTGGTTGTCGGGAAAACAACGGAACTCCAACAAACCAACGATACGCCACTCATCGTTGATGCCATCGCCGTTGGGCGTGACAGCGTTGGGGAAGAAGAGATAGTCGTTGCGTAGAGTGATGGTGCGTTCCACCGAGTCGGCACACACCACGGTATCGCCCCTCACGGTGACGTAAGGGTAATACTCTGCCAGAGAGATAGAGAAATCCTGTTCATGTACATTGTTATTCAACTGCCAACGGTAGTGAGGCTGCCACTGGCTGAGGGTGTCATACCCATCTTCGTGCTCGATAGTCCATAGGAAACGGGCGTTGCTGTCGATAGGCGTACTCAGGTTGATGAGATCCATCTCGGAATGGGTATAACAAACCGCTTCGGGCGACCAGTCGAACTGCGCATGTGGGTTAGCAAAAACCTCGACAGCATCAGGGAAACAGAGGGTGTCGGCACAGCCTCCACTATTGCTGACCAGCAAAGTGATAGAATAGCGTCCAGCAGGGTAATGATGATGGACGTTGGTGAGGTAGGAGGTGGTGCTGTCGCCCAACAACCACCGGGCATTTTCCACACCTTGTGAATAGTGACGCATCCGCAGGCTAAAAGGCTCGCAGTTGGTGAAGGGGATGCTGTCCCACGACCAATGGGTGCCATCGGTGCTGAACTCCCACCGGGTGGACAAGGTGTAGTCGTTGAGCCGCAAAGAATAGAGACTGTCACAACCCTCGACGGTAGCAAAGGTCAACTGGTAATCTCCTGGCACAGTGAACGACTGGCCATGATAAAGATAGTCGCTACCGTCACAACTGTTGACGGTATCAATAAACTGGTATGTGCGGTTTTGTTTAAAATACAATTGGTAGTTGCTGTCGCATCCCGAGGCGATGGGATAGCTGACGGTGTAAGAGCCCGACTGGTCAAAGCGATGTCCCTGATAGAAGATAGCGGTATCGGAACATTGCACCACGGTGTCGTAATGGACGAAATCGGGATGGATGGTCAATTGCAGATAATAGCTGCTGTCGCAACCATAGCGGGTGGTGTGGGTATCGATGTAGCTGCCCGAAGAGGCAAGTTGGTTGCCATGCCAAAGGAAGGAGGTGTCGAAACAATAAACCAAGGTGTCATAATCGGTGACCGTTGGAGCAGTCGTCACCGTCACCTGACCATCGACAGGACATTGTGCGGTGTCCACCAACACTCCTTGCAGGTTATAGATAGGTTCGTATCGCGGATAGCGAAGGGTGACAACAACCGAGGTGTCGACCGTCAGCGTGACGCTGTCGCCCACGTTAGACAGCATCCACGAGCCCACCCACCATTGCCGTCCGTCGGTCGTCACACTGTCAGGCGTGGCATCGACGATGGTCACCAAAGTGTGCGGACACACGGTGTCAGCCGAAGCGACAGGAAGAGTGGTTTGGGTGACCGTGTTGTCGAACAGATAAGTCTTGGAGAACTGGAGCGAGTCGTTGTAGCAATAGCACGACAGGACAAGGGAATGGACACCCTGTTGCAGGAATCGATAATAGAAACTGGCACCCGTGTCGGTATAAACAGGTGTGCCAGCAGGGGGATAGACATCGTAGCACTGCCAGACGGTACTTAAAGAATCAACCTGAGCAGAATCCAACGGGCCTAAATACTCGATGTTGCTGTGGTTGTAAGCATAGATGGTTCCATCGCAATAGAACAAGACCTCGACAACGACATTTGTCTGTGATGTCTTGGCTGGCTGTTGAGCGTGGACACCAAGACCTCCCATCAAAAGGACAAGGAGTGTCAGGCTATGGACACAACGTTTCAAATGATTTAAAAGTAAGTCAGCTTACGCTCGATGATATAGTTGGGGATGGCGTTGTCGTTCTCGAGCTTGTACTCGGTACGCTGCACCCAGTTGCCTTGGTCGTCATAGCGATAGCGGTAGAGGGTGATGAACACCTCGGGCTCCACCTCGGTGTAGTCGTAAAGGGTGTAGCTGACCGGCTTGTTGTGGTCGTCGTATTCGTAACGACGTTCGAAGACCTTGTGTCCCTCGCTGTCGTATACCACGGCGATGCGTATCTCGCCATTGGGGGCATAGGTGTAGACCTCACGCTTGTAGACGTTGTTGAAGGGGTCGTTGTAGCTGAGCTGCGACACCTGACCGCTGTTGTTGTAACGGTAGCGGATGCGGCTCTCGGTCTGCCGTTCGGCATCCTCGACATAGCTCTCGGTGAGAACATTGTTCTGGTCGTAGATATAGTAAGTACGTCCAATGATGTTGTCGGCGGGGTCGACGATGTGCTCCAAGGTGACCAAACCGAAGCCGTCGTGTT
>CAJOQB010000088.1 GCA_905236405.1 uncultured Bacteroidales bacterium | reverse complement strand
GCATTGTCGACGGTGTCACCAAAATCGACTCGGTAAGCAACATTGTCCAGCCTCAGCAGACCGACGAAGACAACGCCAATCTCCCCATCCAAGACCTCCAGAACCAAAGCCATCAAGCCGAGAACTATCGCAAGATATTGCTCGCCATGTGCGACGACGTCTATGTCATCTTCCTCAAACTCTGCGACCGACTGCACAACATGCGAACCCTCGGCTCGATGAAGGACATCAAGAAGCTGGCCATATCGTCCGAGACGCAATATCTCTACATCCCCTTGGCTCACCGTCTGGGTCTCTACACCATCAAGACAGAGTTGGAAGAGTTGGTGATGAAATACACCAACCCCGAGAAATATGCCGAGATACAGGCCAAGATAGACCTCACCCGAGGCACCGAAGCCAAACTCAAGGAGTGTCTCACCCTCCCCATCCGTCGCCTGCTTGACGAACACGGGTACAAATACACCATCAAGACCCGCACCAAGTCGGTCTATTCCTGTTGGAAGAAGATGGAGCACAAAGGGGTCGACTTCAACGAGATTTACGACCTATACGCCATGCGTATCATCATCGACAACGACGACCGCATGGAGTGCTTCAAGGTCTACAGCCTTATCACCCAGAAGTTTCCTCCCAACCCCAGCCGCTTCCGCGACTGGATTAACCAGCCCAAGAACAACGGCTACGAGAGCCTCCACACCACCGTCATGACCCCTATCGGACAATGGGTGGAGATACAGATACGCACCCTGCAGATGGATCAGGTGGCCGAGAAAGGCATGGCCGCCCACTTCCTCTACAAGGAGGCACACCCCAACGAGGACAACGGCACCAATGCCGTCGAGCAATGGCTGATGCAGATACGCACTACCCTCGAGAACACCGAGAAGAGTGCCCTCGACTTGGTGGAGGAGTTCAAAGAGACCCTCTACACCAAGGAAATCTACCTCTTCACCCCCAAGGGCGAGACCATCAAGATGCCCTCGGGCTCAACGGTGCTCGACTTCGCCTTTGCCATCCACACCAATCTGGGACTGGGGTGCATGGGCGCCAAAGTCAACGCACGGGTGGTGCCCATGAACTACATTCTCCACTCGGGCGAACAGGTACAAATCATTGCCTCCAAGAAGACCCAGCCAAGCGAAGAATGGCTCAAAGTGGCTCGCACACCCCGTGCCAAAGAGCATATCAAAGACTACCTGCGTAACCAACGGAAGCAATATCGCGAGACAGGCAAAGCCAAGTTGGAAGAGATGTGCCGACAAATCGGCATCACCTACACCGCGGAAGCCCATGCCCGAACCAAACGGTTCTTCAACATTCCCAGTGGCACCGACCTCTACTATAAAGCAGCCATGGGACAGATTACTGTCGAGGACATGGCCAGCTGCTTCAACATCAAACGACGTCCACACTCACTGCTCCCCAGTATCGACACCCCCTTCCTTATCGACAAAGCCTATGAGAAGATGGTGTTCGAGACAGCCACCTGCTGCAAACCCATCCAAGGCGACGACGTGGTAGGTATCAAGGATGGCGACCGCATCATCGTCCATCGCAGCAACTGCCCTGTGGCCATGCACGAGATGGGTGTCCATGAAGAGAACACCGTCCGCACCCGTTGGCGTCCTGGCGAGAAAATCACCTTCCTCACCGGCATCAACATCACCACCGTCGACCGCAAAGGCATCCTGCAAGAGATTATTCGCATCATCTCCGAAAGCCTCGACATCAACATGCGGGCCATCACCTTCGAAGCCTCCGAAGGGGTATGCCATGGAATGATTATGCTCTATGTCCACAACCTCGACCACCTGCACCAACTGGCTACCCAGCTACACAGCATTGAAGGTGTCGAATCAGTGAGAAGAATATGACCCCCGACGAACAGACCACCCTCGACGCTTTTCTCCGTCTGAGCCGCATCCTCGACATCCTACGCAAGCAGTGTTCATGGGACAGCGTGCAGACCCTCTCGTCGCTCCGCTATCTCACCATCGAGGAGGTCTATGAGCTCTCCGATGCCATTCTGCAGTTGGAGCAGCACGACGGCGACCATCAATACGACAAAGACCTGATGAAAGAACTCGGCGACCTCTTCATGCACTTGCTATTCTATGCCAAAATCGCTGACGACGAACAGCGTTTCTCTCCTGCCGACACGCTGCACTCCATCTGCGACAAACTCCTCAGTCGACATCCCCATATCGCCCTCCCTGACCGCGAAGGCAACCTTCAAGGCGGCCCTGAGAACCCTGTGCCCGAATGGGAGAAGGTCAAGATGAAAGAGGGACGACGCTCGGTGTTGGAGGGGGTGCCTCACAGCCTGCCCTCATTGGTGAAAGCACAGCGGATGCAAGAAAAAGCCATGGGCGTGGGGTTCCGTTTCCCCGATGCCGAGAGTGCGTTCCGAAAAGTGGAAGAGGAATATGCCGAACTGCATGAAGCCGTCAATCAGCCAAAAGGGCAACCCACTGACAGCCTCAGCCACGTCACCGAAGAGTTTGGCGACCTGCTGTTCGCCCTTGTCGTATGGTCGCATTTTCTGGGTGTCAACGCCGACGAGGCACTCTCTTTAGCCAACCAGAAGTTCCAACGACGCTTCACCCACATCGAGGAGGCAGCCCAACAGCACGGCACCACCATCGACAAGCTCTCGCTCGACGAGATGCGTGCCTATTGGCAAGAGGCCAAACAGTTGGAATAGCCGCTAACCGTCACAGTATCTTCCTTATCTCCTCCACCAGTTGCCTGCTTTCGCCCAAGTTGAGCGAACGGCCACAGGCTACGCCTTTGCCGTCACGCAGCGAGATGAGTATGCAGCCCTGGGGATTGTAGTCGGTATGACGCTGCAACAACTGCTCCGAGACGTCAACACCGACAATGTCCCGAATCAAGATGGCCCGCTTACGGCCATACAGCCGCCGGTGACGAAGGATAAGTAACTGCTGGTTGTCCTCGTCAAAGGCTATCGTCTCATAACCGCCATAACGGTAGAGATAGTAATTGAGATACGGTATTGCCGCTGCCACCACCAATACCAAGAATATCACTCTCCATGGCATCGGCAGCAAGAATGCCACGATTACACACCCTAATGGTGCCACCATATAGCATAATGCAATCAATGTCATCATCCAGCCTTCGACGGCTGATTTGTTTTCTGATAGTATTCTCATGTTATAAAATGTTTATCGCATCCATCCGTCTACACGGTATATCTTCTCCATCAGTTTGGTCTCCTTTCCGCTTTGGTCGCGGTGCCACACCTCGACACGAGCCGCATAGTAATGCTCGAAGTCGCCCTCATAGATGGTGAAGCCGTTGCCCTCATTGTGCTCGATATGGCCGAAAGCCGTATGGTCTTTCACCGCTGTCTCCGTCCGATACGCTATCTGTTCAGCCGACAACGGTTCGTTTTTGGTAGCTTCGAAAAGACGGAGGAAGAGCACCCCGTCGGGCAATGCCGTATAGTAGAAATCCCAGTAGTAGCCACCCAGTTCGCCATAGAGCGTCAGCCAGCCATCGGGGTCGTCCTCGCTGACCACACTGTCGTTATCGGGTATGCGGGCACCCCATTCCAGATGCAGCGGCTCGTTGCACTCCATATCGGACGGGATGGGGTGCCTCTCGGCATAGTAGGTAGGAGCCGACTGGGCAACCAGACCATATAACAGCATCCAGATATCGAAGAGCACCATGCTGACCGCCAACCCCACTATGGTCGCCACAGCACGGCCCTTCTCTTTCCTTTTGAAATCCTTGACAACGACAATCACCGTCACCACCACGAAGGCCAGAGCACCAAGCATGGTCACCCACTCCATCGCCGTGCCTGCATAGTACGCCCATTGACAATCCTCGCTGACAAAGAGCAGCACCATGTCAACAAAGCACACCAATAACAGCACCAAAGGCAACTGCCACCAATAACTGGCCAATCGTTCCCAGAAATCCTGCCTGTTGTTTTGTTGCTCTTCCATCATCAGAACGCATAAGTGATGCCGAAGATGCCACGGGTGTTGGCGACAGCCATGTCGGGGATGGCCTCATAGTGATAGCCCGTAGTGCCATCTGTCACCCGTTGGCCATACTGTGCAAAAGTGTGCTCCAACTCTAACGAGAGAGTGAGCCCGTTGCCAGCAAAGTATTCGATACGGGGCTGCACACGGTAGAGGTATTCGATATTGAAGCCTCTTCCGTAGACCTCGGTGTTGTTCTCCACCGACAGGCCGAAATCGTTGTTGCGGCCATAGCCCATGAATATTCCAGGACGCCAGTGGCCCTTGTTGCGACCCAAGTCAGCCCATACCGTGGTGTAGGTCCACGGTGCATAGTTGTAATGGCCTTCGCCGGCGTTGGATGGCGCGACATATTGGGAGAGATAGCCACCCACTGAACAAATCTCATAGAGGTCGTCGCTCAGCAGCGTCTGTGCCTTGAGCGTCCACCCGCCCATTCTCAACCTGCCGAAGACACTGTAGCTGATATGGTCGTACGTGGTGCGACACTGGCGAACGTTGCCCAACAAGTCGGCCACATAGGATGTATGGGGCAGCAGCCGGCGATAGTTGGCAGCGACACCCACCATCACGTTCTGACCGTTGTACCGCAGCTGCACGTTCATCTCGGGCACCATGGCATTACGCAGGTACGACGTGCTGCCACCGTTCGGCCCTTGGCTTTTGTTGTCCAGTTGGAACGCAGCCACCGCCAATGCCTCAAAGCATCCTGTGTGGAAACGGTAGCGGAACTGGTTGTAACGGGCATAGGGATGGAACGGCGCCCCCATGTTGAGCGGCTGCGTCATGGGCATTATCTCGTGTATCACCATCGGGTGCCAGTACTGGCCGGCCAAGATGGAGTGATGCTGCCAGCTCATGTCGAGGTAGGCATGACGCAGACGGAACATGTTGATGGTGGGGTCGGTGGCACCTGTGAAGTCGCCCTCAATAAAGCCACGCATCTTGGCTCCCAACACATCGGGGCCCTCGATGGTGAGGTTCAGTCGAGCGGTGATGGCCAGCATGTTCAGCGAAGGGATGCCGTTGAGGTTCACGCCGTCGGCATCAAATGCAGGGGCGGCAGGGAAGAAGAGCATCATGCCCTCGCGACCGCTCACCACCTGACGGCTGTCGGCAAAGAGCACAGGATTGACAAAACCGTGCATCCTGAAACTCCATTGCGACGTGTCGGCAGGGGCTGCCATCGCAGCCATGCCCATCAATAGGAACGAGAGAAGGAATATCTTTTTCATCATAGGAGAGATTTTTCTAATGAGACTTCGACACAGGCACAACGCGGCGGCTCCACCTGACGCAACACATAGACGGGAGCGTCGGGATGCTGTTCCCGCAACGATTCGAGCGACGCCTGACTGTTGGCACAGCACAGGTCGAGACCTGTACGCATCTTGATATATTGGTCTATAAAGTCGTTCTCCTTGGTCATCGAACTGCCCCACACCGACGAGGCATAGAGCTCACCCGTATAGACGACGGCCTCCTCGGGCAGGGCGAGAAACGCCCCCTCGTCGTGCAGACGGTCTATCTCCTCGAAGCGCGACTGGCTGCGTTGCCATTCGTGACTCAGGTTCTCGTTGGTGTAGCCCTCCACCACCATCACACACATCGCCACACCCACCATGCCGAGACGAGCCCAACGGTCGAGCACCGGCTTGTCGCGAAACAACGTCAGCATCAGCACCACCAGCATCGCCAAGACCAAGACGATGCCGAAGAACGAGAAGTAGGAAGTCACATACCCCTGCATCCAGGCATACCAGTCGTTGTTGTATTTGGGAGTGACGGCTATCAGCGTGTGCGACAGGAAAGCCGCCGCCAACGCCACGCCCATGACGACCACGATACGGCGAACCGACCAACGACCGACCTCCATCCGCTCCATCAACCAATACAGCAGCCCGCCAGCCACCACAGCCACCACATACACCCTCGCCGAAGCATGCCGCAACGCAAAGAGCACACTGTCGGCAGCGTTGTCGCCAAAATAGTTGACAGTGCATTCGGTGTGATACAGCAGGAAGTTCTTCATCGGCATCACTATCTGTGTGCAACGCTGCAATATCCTGAAGAAATGGGCCACGCTGAACTCATCCGACATCGAGGCACCCGTATAGAACGCCGCATCGGGGTGGAGGTGCAGCTGATGGCAGCGATAGGCCACATACAACGCCACATAGCACAGCCCCGCCGTCACAAACGGCAGCAGCTCCCCATAGAAATCCCCTTTTCGCCACATGGCGACGAACCCATCCCTCCGCCAATGACGCACCACGGCAAAGAGACACAGCAACGCCAAGAAGAGCACGTAAGTCTCATAGAACAACGCCGCCGCGAAGAACAACGCCGCACCCACCCACAGACGCCACCTGTCACCCCTCTGGCAATAGCGGACATATTGTGTCAACGCCACCCACATCAGGCTGCAGCTGAACGCAAAGACAAAAGGATAGGCCATGAAAGGCATGTGGTTGTTGCCCGTGATGGGTGTCTGCACGATAAGCAGCAGCAGCGTCAGCCAAGCCAACGGCTGCGAGCCCCACATCACTAACAGCAGCCGAGCGAAGAGCAGGTAGCTCACCAGCAACATGCCGTACTGCAGCACATGGGTGTAGCCCCAGTCGTCCACCGCCCAAGGCAGGTCGTAGCACGGCTGCGCCACCAAGAAGTAGAACCTCCCCTGTTGGGCTGCCAGCCCTTGGGCATGCTCCACGCAAGCCCCCCACCCCTGTCGTGTGATGAGATAGTTCTCCAAGTCGTCGCCACAGGTGAAGCCCATATGCGAGAAAGGGATATAGCACAACACTGCCACCAATGCTGTCAATACTGGCAGCAGCCACCGCGGCATCCGATTGTAAAGACACCGCCTCTTGTCCCTATCGATACCTTTCCCGTGCATAGTCTTGTTCAAAACCATGCATTATAACGCCATCTTCCACTTATTATTGCCCACCGGAAAAACGATTCAATATAGCGGCATCTTCCAGAATGTCGTGACCATTGACGATTTATTCTGAGCAGTTGCAGGTGCGACCATACGCGGGATGATGCAAAAAAATAGACCGGCCTTCACAGGCAGGTCTATTTTCTCTACAAACAATTAATCTTTCGATTCTTCTTTACATCCTTTGT
>CAJOQB010000087.1 GCA_905236405.1 uncultured Bacteroidales bacterium | reverse complement strand
GGTGGCAGGAGACAATATGGGGCCAGAGAAACGCAAAAAGGCCGAGAAACTGAATGTCCCGATTATTTCGGAAGAGGAATACCTCGCCATGGTTGACAAACAACAGTAATGGGTACTGTCACGCTATACGAGTCGCGAAGGCAGCTGATGTCATATGTCCCTTCCTTAATATTGGCGTTTGTTGTTTTGATCTGTATCTTTGTCGGTTCGTCGGCACTTCTCTTCTTTTTGATAGCCATGGTGCCAGCAGCCGTCCTGCTGTTCATTTTTGTGTTTTCCAAACGTTTCTATACACGATATCTCTTTACAGACAAAAGCTTTACCATTGTTGTGCCGTTGACTGGAGGCAAGACTGTTGTACCATACCATCGTCTCCATAAGGTTCGGTTGATGCGAGACGGGGTGCTGGGTTGCCCTATGCTTGACATCGTCACCTGTCAGATGCAATATGGAGAGCGCGTGTCCTACGAACTTCGTTACGACTTAAACTGTCTGGAAGATGTCACCCGTGCCGTCGACATGATGCGACGTGGCGGCGTTGCTTTTGAACAGGCCGACGATACCTCCACGATTGACATACAATACAAAATCTTCCGTTCAGGAGAAATAGATGCTGCTCGTGAATACCAGCACAAATACCGTCGTGCCCGATGGTTTTATACCCTATGGATGATAGGTGTGTTTGTTCACATGCTGTTTTGGTTGTTGCTTGATATCAGCGAGTGGGTGAATGTGATTGCCGTAGTGTTGTCGGTTGTGGGTGCGATTGGCGGCACATGGGTATATTACAAGAAAGTGCTGCCCCGCCTCTGATGTTTCTTAGAGGTAGGGCAGCCTTGGGGGCGTTGTTATTGCCTATTGGGTTAAATCTTATTCGCCAAGGGTCATCTGGAAGAGGTTGACAGAACCGTCGATGTCTTTCTCTTTGGCGGAGTTGCCATATTTGTCGACATCGAACACATTCTTGGGCGAACGCGTGATGCTCAAGGGGCCGCCAACGCAGCCGCCGTCGCAAGCCATGCCTTCAAAGAAATTGGCTGTCTCTTTCTTGGCACGGAGCAGGGCAAGGTGCTGACGGCATTGGTCGATGCCGTTCATCACCACCGGCTTCACACCTTCGATGTTCAGTTTCTCGGCCACATGAGCCACACCTTGGGCGATACCGCCACTCTTGGCGAAAATACGTCCGTAGAAGGAGGCATTGTCGAGGTGGGTGTCCTCGCATTGGGTGGTGTCGATGCCGCGGGCATCGAGGAAGGCCTGCAACTCTTCGAATGACATCACGCTGTCGATCATGCCTTGGGTCTTCTCGAGGGTGTATTCAAATTTCTTGGCGGCACAAGGGCCGATAAACACTACCTTGGCATTGGGGTCGCTACGCTTGATGAGACGGGCGGTGGTAATCATGGGCGAAGGCGATGTGGAGATGGCATCCTTGAATTCGGGGAAATTGGTCTCCACAAACCGCACAAAGGCGGGACAGCAACTGGTGGTCATCACGGGTGCGTCGCTTTCCGTGGCCTTGTGCTGGAATTCTCGTGCCTCGGTATACAGGGTGATGTCGGCACCAAGAGCAGCCTCGACGACTTGGTGAAAACCGAGGTGCTTGATGGCGGTGACCACCTGCTCAATGCGTCCGAAGCGGCATTGCCCCACAATAGCGGGTGCGATAACGGCATAGACGCGGTAGCGGCTGTTGCCCTCCGACTGACGGAGTATGTCGATGATGTCGAGCACCAACGAACGGTCGGTGATGGCACCGAAAGGACAGCTGACCACACAGGCGCCACACGAGATACATTTGTCGTTGGAGATGACCGCCTTGTCGTCCTCGGGACGGATGGAGAGGGCTTTCACCTTGCAGCTCTTGATGCAGGGACGCTTCTGGGCAATGATGGCGCTGTAGGGACAGGCGGCAGCACATTTGCCACACTCGATGCATTTCTCGCGGTCGATATGGCAGCGATGGTTGACGATGGTGATGGCCTCCTTGGGACAAACCTCCTTGCACGAGTGCATCATGCATCCGCGGCAAGCTTCGGTGACCAGCATGCCGGCGGCAGGACACTCGTCGCAGGCGGTCTCCATCACTTGTACTGGGTTGGGGTTGTCCTTGTCGCCACCCATGGCCATGTGGATTCGCTCTTGCACAATGGCACGTTCTTTGTAGATGCAACAGTTGAGCTCCGATTTGGGCCCTGGGCTGATGATCTTGGGTATCTCCAGGTAGGCATCGTCCAGCCCGCCTTCGTAGGCACGGCGGATGACCTCTTTAAGGACTTTGTATTTAATCCATTGTACGTTGGTGTCGAAAAGTTTCTGCTCCATAACATTAATCATAATTAACTACTACATTTTTACCCATGCAGCGAAGGTTGTCGGCCAAACGCTCGACAAGTTTGAGTTTCATGGTGATGTCGATGTCAAGTCCCTGATGGGCGGCATTGACGTTCTGGCCGACGAAGAAGACCACATGGGTGGCCTCCTCGAAGATGATGTTGGCCAGCAACGAGCCACCGTCTTTCTTGGCATAGGTCTTGGGCGTGAGGTCCTTGACGGAAACATATTTGTCTGACAACGTCAAAAGGCGTCGCAGGGTGATGACGCCCTCGGTGACAAGGTCGATGCCATCGATAAAGCCGATGGGCGGCACATCCTTGTCGGGGAAGTCGAAGGAGGTTTTGAGTTTGCGTCCGGTGCAACGGGCAACGACTTGCGAGGTGGTGCCGCCGCAGACGATACGTTTGTCGGTGTCCATCATGAAACGGTGGACATATTCCTCGTCGCGTTCCTTGTCGACCGGAGGCCCCACCATGATATGTACCATGGTGCGAGGACGCATACGGATGGCGGCCACAGTGGTGTCGTCGCCAGGACGGTCGAGATAGAGGTCGTTGCAGGCCGATGCCAGCAGGCAGGCAGCAGCACGGGCCGACATGTGCGGGTCGACAGAACGGTCGAGATGCTCCATGATTTCCTTTCGCTGCCATCCGAAGTTGAGCATTTGGCCAATGCCAGCGTGAATGGTGCCGTCGCTCATCACGAAGACCATGTCGCCTTCGTCGAGTTCCAGTTCGGTGACAAAGACACGTTTGTCGCGGATTTGTAACTCGTTACGGGGAAAATCGCAGGTGTGTCCATGGTGGTACCAGATGGCCTCGGGATTGTCAAACTCAAAGAGATGACCCTTGCCTTGATTGTTCACATGGATGATGGAAAAGGTGCTGTAGGCCACCCCTCGCTCCTTGCAGACAGGGAGGGTTTGGATGATGGTGTCGACACAGTCTTCGATGTCGGCTCCACCGGCCACCATCGTGCAGAGTATCTTGCTGGTAAGTGTGGAGAGGATGTTGGCTTTCACACCGCTGCCCAGCCCGTCGGCCAGCACAAGGGTGGTCCATTCACCGTCAGAAGTCATCTCCACATTGTCTCCGCATAGCTCCTCGCCATAGTGGTTCAGCGAGGTATATCCGTACTCAACGCAAAGTTGTTTCAATTCTTTATCCATTAACCTTCAATCTTTAGCCTTTATATTTTAGCGGTTTTCCAGTCGGTGGGACGTCCGTCGACACCCAAATCGCCTTTGCCGTCAGAGAGCATCTTCTTCAGTTTCAACAGCGCCACTTTGGTCTCGGCTGTGGTTTCGCCAAGTAGGGATGCAATCTCTTGTGCTACACGCATCTGCTTCATGATGAGATTATCGGTGGTGGAGATGGTGTCCATCTTCATCTTGTCGAGTTTCTTCTCGTAGTTCACCTCGTCCGAGATGTCCTTCATCAAGCCGAAGAGCACGTTTTGCTCGCTGAGGAGGCTGACAGTAAGACTGACATAACGTCCGGTGGCAGCGATGTGCAGGCAAGGATTTTCGGTGCGGCGTTTTTGACTGTAGGCGTTGTAGAACTCGATGGGAGGGAAACTTTCGGCCACAGGACGACCCTGGACTCTCTCAGGAGTGCCGGCGAGACCCATCATGCTCATTGCCGAAGCGTTGATGTCGATGATGTTGAGGTCGGGGTCGACGAGGATGACGCCTTCGGGCGAGTTGTGTACAATGTCGACGGCAAGGCTCTCGGCACGCTTGCGCATATAAGGCAGACAGATGTCGATGTCGGCATATCCGTTGATCACAGCCCATGCTTTCTCGCGACAGGTGGCATAGCCGCAGGCACCACAGTTCAGCTCGTCTTCTTTGGTGAATTTTCCCGTGCGGTGCATCACATCCTCAATCTCCTTCTCGGTGACGGGACGGCTCTTGGCTCGCAGGCGTGGATGGGCGTAAGCCAGATTAACACCGGCATCGGGGGCAGGCGTGAGCTTGCGCGTGGCCATTTCGTGTTCCACATAGGCGTTGATGTCGGCCTCGGCTTTCATCATGCCGCCTTCTTGAACGATGGCACAGGGGCCGTTGATGCAGCCGCCAGGGCATACGTTCATTTCGATGAAAGTATGGTCGAGTGCCTCGATGTTGTTCAGCACTTCGGCAAGACGGTCCACTCCGTCGACAGCCAGATAGCGGTAGCCCTCGGGCAAGGCGTCGAACGAACGGATGATGCCTTGTGTGGCGGGGTAGGCTTTGGCAAGGTTGGCACCGCAGTTGTCGTCGGTGATGGACAGACGGTTGATGGTTTGCAGGTCGATGCCGTTCTCCTCGAAGAGGGTGTTCAGTTCGTCGAAAGTCAACACGGCGTTGATGCCGTGTTCGTCGGCTTCGCGTTTTTTGGCGATGCAGGGACCGATGAAGACCACTTTGAGGTTGGGGTCGTTCTTGCGTAGCATCTTGGCGTGGGCCACCATGGGCGAGTCGACAGGCGCCAGATAGGGCAGAGCCTTGGGGTAGTACATCTGTATGAGGCGACAAGCAGCAGGGCAGGCCGATGTGATGAAGTTGCGCATCTCACCTTTGGCCAGCAGGCGTTTGTATTCCTCGGTGACGGCCTGGGCGCCCACCGCTGTCTCTTCGGCGATGGAAAAGCCCAGTTTGGCCAATGCGATACGAAGAACGGAGAAGTCCTCCAGCCCCAAACTGCTGATGAACGAAGGGGCCACAGTGGCAGCCACTTTGTCGTCACTCTTCAGCAGGTCGCGAACGACATCGATTTCGCTGTGCTCTATCTTGGCTTTTTGTGGACACACCTTGGTGCAGTGGCCGCAGAGTATGCAATGCTCTTCTATGATTTGGGCGTGATGGTCCTTGATGTTGATGGCTTTTACAGGGCACTCGCGCAGACAACGGTAGCAGTCTTTACACTGTACCGGTTTGAATTCAAGATATTCAGACACGATTTAGAGGTTTAGTTTTGGGTAGATTTCTTTAGCAAAGAGTTCTTCGACGTTGTCAGCGTTGACGTTGTGCAAGATGAAACCCTCGGGGCATTCTTCCACCTGAGGGCCGTTGGCGGCAGGCTCGGCACCTTCGCAGCAGACGGTGACACCCTTGGCACAGTGACCCAGACAGAAGCTTGCCTGCAAGTCGATGACATCTTCCACATCGTATTTTTTTAACACGGCTTTGAATGCCTCGATGACATCGTAGGACCCTTTCAAATGGCACGAACTGCCGACACAAACCTTGATAGTCATTTTTTTTCTATTTAAAAGATGATAATTAGTTGTTGTTTACTATTGATAGCGTGCTGATTGTGGTCAATATCCCCTTCTTCAGCAACAATGCAAAGTTACATCTTTTTCCCGATAGTGCCCAAATTATCGTCAGGCGACTGCCAGGGAAAAAGAATCTTGGACGAGGCAAACATTATTGTTGGTTCATCCCTTCCAGTGCTTTCTCCAGAGGCTGTTCGGTAGGGACGTCCGGTGCTATTGGGTCGTCGCAGAAGATCTCGCCAGTACGTGGGATATTTTTCCCGTGGCAATAGGTTTGACTCTATATATGATTAATAACGTTTTTGATGATCCGATATTGTCTTGTCTACTTGCTACAAAAAAAATGTTGTACTTTTGCAAAAAAATAAAAACATAACTATCTTATCTAAAATAATGACTCTCATGAGAAAACATTGGATTGACAACTTGCGATGGGTGACGGTGCTGTTGGTGCTGCTCTACCATGTGGTCTATTTCTACAATAACAAAGGTGTCTTTGGCGGTATTGGCGGTTTCGGCGACGGACCGCAGTATCAGGATGTGCTGATGTATATACTCTATCCGTGGTTTATGCCGCTGTTGTTCATTTTGGCTGGCATAAGTGCCAAGTATAGCCTTGAACGCCATTCGACGAAGGAATGGTTCAAGGCTCGTACACGGAAACTCTTGGTGCCAGGCACCATCGGCTTGTTTGTGTTCCACTGGATGGTGGGCTATTTCAACACCGTCGTGGCAGCAAGGAATGGTCTGTTCGATGGTATGCCCGCGGTGGCCAAGTACGTCATGATGGCTGTGAGCGGCACTGGTCCATTGTGGTTCATTCAAGATTTGTGGCTCTTCTCGCTCGTGTTGCTGGTGTTGCATGGGTTGACAAAGAAGCACCAATACGGGTGGTTGGCGAAGCAGGTGCATGCCATCGAGGATTCGAAGTGGTTGCCTGTGGTGGTGATTCTGCCAGGGGTGTTGTTTTGGGTAGGAGAGCAGACACTTGTCTTCCAGCCGCGGCCAGAAAGTCTCGACGGCCTTTGGAACCTCTACAAACCGCTCTTTTACCTCATTCCTTTTCTGCTGGGCTACTATTTCTTCTCTCGCGATCGTGTGCAGCATTTCCTTATGCAAGGATGGAAGGTGCTGATGCCTCTTGCTGTGGTGAGTGGCATAGCGTTAATTGTTCCCACCTTTGGACAGGACAACACCTCGCCGCAGTACCTTGCCAGTCCACTCAACTGTATATATGGCTGGCTGATGTGCCTGGCCATGATGGGGTGGTTTATGGCCAAGTTCGATTGCACGGGCCGCTTTGCCAACTACATGACCCGCAGCAGCTTCGGCCTCTACATCGTCCACTATCTGGTCATCGCTAGCTTTGGCTACATGATGTATCGCCACACACAGATGCCGCCGGTGGCGATGTACATCATACTCACTGTCGCTGTCTTCACTCTCTCGCCGCTGCTGTATGAAGGGCTGCGGAGAGTCCCCTTCCTGAGATGGTGCATCTTTGGCATAAAGAAAGGCAAGAAATGAGCGCAGGTATTAGAATTTTTTCTGTTTTTTGATGCCTGGCTCCATAAGATGCACGGACAACAACGTGTACCAGCCTAAAAAAGTAGACTATTTTTTTCTGTTTTCTGACAAATAACAACGCTTTTGGACGTCTCCGAGGGCGTTTTTTTTGTTGTTTGCAGCAACTTTTTTCCCCAAAGGGTTCCCCAAAAACAAACCCAAATTCCCAAAAAGGGACTGTTTTCCCCAAATCGTGAAAAAACCACGCATTTTGTTGCCATGCAGATGTTTGCACAATCGAAAAAGTGTGTATCTTTGCAACCATGACAAACGACGTACCATACAACAATTGGACCCCAAAGGGGCAAAGATGGGCACCCACTGCATGGAGTGGGAGGGGTCGTTCCATAGCAGTGGGAGCCCTCACTGCATGGAGTGTGAAGCCC
>CAJOQB010000086.1 GCA_905236405.1 uncultured Bacteroidales bacterium | reverse complement strand
GCAACTACCCCCACTCGGTGGTCCTTATCCCCAGCGTGTTCCTCAGCCAGTTCCCCGACGACATCCGTGTGTCGCGTATCTATGCCGCCCTCAATGAACTGGGGTTCCGTCACGTCTATGAGGTGGAGTCGGCCACTTCGCTCTACACCGAGGCCAAACGCCACTATGCCGAACAACATCCCGACATCCGCCCACTGATCAGCGGCTTTTGTCCCGCCATCGTTCGCCTGATACAGGTGAAATATCCGTCGCTTGTGGAAAACATCATCCCCATCCATGGCCCTCTCGACCTCTCGGCAAGATATATCCGCAAGAAACTCATCGACGAAGGCGTCAACCCTGCCGAGATAGGCCTCTTTTACGTCACCCCTTGTGCCGCCAAGATTGACGCCATCAAGAAACCGGAAGGCGAGAAGAAATCCATCGTGGACGGTGTGCTCAACATGGATTCGCTCTTCAACCGCGTATACCGTCTCATCAAAGAGCAAGGCCACGACTACCAATACCCGTCGCTTGAGACACCCCGTCTGTCGAGCGACGCCATCCTCTCCACCCTCACCAACGGCGAACGTCGTCTCTGCTCCTCGTGGCGTAGCTATGCCATCGACGGCATCGACAATGTACAGAACTTCCTCGACCGGCTGGAGAACGGCTCGGTCGAAGATGTCGACTTCCTCGAACTGCGGTCGTGCGACCAGTCGTGTGCTGGTGCCATCTTGGCTTGCGACGACCAGTTCCTCTGTGCCGAACGTATGTATGCCCGTGCCAACAAGGCCATCCAACGCGAGAAGGAGGGTCTCACCGCCTACGACCACGAGATGGAAGGCGAACGCGACTATATCCTTGCTCATGCCGGCACCGAACCCCTGCACAGTCGCAGCATGATGATTCTCGACCCCGACATCAGCGTTGCCCTCGAGAAACTGGAGCGTATCAACATGCTCAGCGCCAAACTGCCACAAGTGGATTGCGGCCTTTGCGGCGCCCCTTCCTGCAACGCCCTTGCCACCGATGTGGTGTGCAACAACTGCCAGATAAGTGACTGCATCTTTGTGCAACGCCAGAAAGAGGAGCAAGGCGAGATGTCCGTACAAGAAGGCAACCGTCGTCTCAAGGAAATATGGGGCGACAACCGTCTGGGAAACATCTAACCCACAACATACCACCCCACCTGTGATCGAAGCCGTCGACAAAGACATTGCCGAAGCGATGGGCGTCAGCAACGCCTGTTACGAAGAGATATCTGCCATTCTCGGTCACCTCCCTTCGGTCGAAGACCTCAGCACCCTGATGGCCATGTGGGACGGCAACGGTCGCCAACAGGGATTGCTCACCTGGCTTCGCGGCATACCTCATGCCACCGAGTTCAACGACTATCTGTACGACGGACAACGGGAAGAAGCCGACAGTTTCAAAGAACCTCGTATCAAAGAGTGCCACACCATCGCCCACAACCTCTATGGTCGCAAACAAGGCTCGGCATTTTCCCTTCCAACATCACACCCCTTCATGACCACAGGCGAAAGCCTATTCATGGTGGGCAACGTCTCCAGCCAATTCCTCAACTCCGACTATGCCCGTCGCTATCTCCACTTGGTCTCCAATCCTGTGGATATGGGCAACGCGGAAGAGACCTGCAACTATATTCAGATGATTCTCGATGCGTTGTACGACAACGGCACCATCCACACCATAGACGAGATTTCACAAGGAGGACTCTTTGCCGCCCTGCTGTCGGGCGGTCTTCCCAACGGCTATGGGTTCGACATCCTGTGTGCTCGCGAGATACGTCTCGACGCTTTCCTTTTTGGCGAGGAGCCTGGCCGATTCATCGTCTCGCTATCCGAGAAAGACGACGATTATTTTCTACTCAAGATGGATGAAGCTCGGGTCAACTGCTGTTTCCTCGGTCGCACCACTAACGGTCGCATCCTTATCGACGGATACGACTTTGGCAGCATCAACACTTTCGCTATTCCTGTTCATTAGAAAGGGAAACAACACCCATATAAAAACGCAGATGGGCGGACTTACACAGTCGGCCCATCGCTAATTATGAAAAAACCAAAAATTACTTCTAACTTGGATAACCGCCGCTAAGAGTGGAGAGAAAACAATCTATCAGGCAAAAATCTCCATTCCTAACGACGCTGCAAAAGTACATACTTTTTTTTATTCGACAAACTTTTTTTCATTCAACAACACCTCAAACACATCGAATAATCGTTACAAACAGCTGTTTGTGTTTAATATACACCCACAAGAAAAAGAAGAAAGTTTTTTTACAGAACACCCTTTGAACTAACTAATATTTCGGGTTGTCCCGTGCATGAACCATACGTTTTATCGTCTCGAACAATAACCCGTATCAATAACAAACGACCTCTCCAACATGATGTCGAAGAGGTCGCTGTACAAGCATATCTGTTACCGAGAAACGACGGTTTAGTGTCTTTTCTCTTTGATACGAGCTTTCTTACCGGTAAGATTGCGGAGATAGAAGATTCTTGCTCTACGGACGCTGCCTCGCTTGTTGACATCGATTTGCTCGATGAAAGGAGAAGCGATGGGGAAGATACGCTCAACACCAACGCCGTTGGCAATCTTGCGAACAGTAAAGGTCTCGGTGGAACCGCTTCCGTTGCGTTGAATAACAACACCCTGGAAGTTTTGGATACGTTCCTTGTTTCCTTCACGGATCTTATAGTGGACAGTGATGGTATCTCCAGCCTTGAATTCGGGGAACGACTTGCGCTCCGTCAAATTTTCAACATATTGCATTAATTCGTTTTTTCCCATGACATTAAATGTTTAATCATTAACGACTCTGATTATTTTTTTACCATCTTGACAACAGCGGTGAAAGCCTCGGGGTGGTTCATAGCCAGGTCGGCCAGCACCTTGCGGTTCAACTCGATGTTGTTTTTGTGCAGTTCGCCCATGAAAACGGAGTAGGAGATACCATTCAAGCGGCAACCGGCATTGATACGATTGATCCACAGCGAACGGAACTCACGCTTCTTGCATTTTCTGTCGCGGTATGCATATGTTTGGCCTTTTTCCCATTTGTTTTTGGCTACTGTCCAAACGTTTTTACCTCTGCCCCAATAACCTTTGGTGCGGTTGAGGATTTTCTTT
>CAJOQB010000085.1 GCA_905236405.1 uncultured Bacteroidales bacterium | reverse complement strand
GTCTTGACTATGCCAAGCAACAGTTGCAGGATTCCGACAGCTACAGCGCCATTGTCTACATCCCTGCACGCGAGACAACCATACCCAACGACGCTTTCCTTTACTACCGTAGCAAGACCCCCTCGATGACGGTGCAGAGCGATGTGGACCGTCAGTTGCAGACCATCCTCCGCAACAACATCCTTCTCGATGTCCACAACATCAGTGCCGACGACTACAATCTGATAAGAAACACCAAAATCAAGATTCATACCCAAGATATCGAGACGGGTCGAGACGGCTATCTGACGGTCAAGCTGGTGTTGGGGTTGATACTGGCATTCCTTATCTTTATCGCTATCTTCTCCTTTGGCAGTCAGGTGATGCGAGGTGTCATGGAGGAGAAAACCAGCCGTATCGTCGAAGTCATCGTCTGTAGTGTGCGACCTTTCCAGTTGATGATGGGCAAGGTGGTGGGCATCGGATTGTTGGGGTTGACCCAGTTTGCACTTTGGATTCTCTTGTCGGGTGGCGTGTTGTTGGG
The DNA here is from genome assembly GCA_905236405.1 of uncultured Bacteroidales bacterium. Taxonomy (GTDB): domain Bacteria; phylum Bacteroidota; class Bacteroidia; order Bacteroidales; family P3; genus Colimorpha. Next base: position 2,324 of record CAJOQB010000085.1, on the reverse strand, counting down.
TCTTCAAGCCACTCATGCTGACCTCTTCCAGCAGGCCGAAATACAGCATCAAGGCGTTACCGAACTGGCCACCAAGGGCGCTGAAGCCACTGCCCAGATGGAGGCGGCAGAGTCCATGCAGATGGTGTCTGAATTGGTCGAGGGATTGGTCTCCATCAACTTCCCGCTGATTATCGGCCTTTTCATCTTCTATTTCATATTGGGCTACCTGCTCTATGCCAGCCTCTTTGCCGCTGTAGGTGCCATCACCGACAACGAGACCGACTCGCAGCAGTTCACCCTGCCGCTCACCATACCGTTGTTGCTCACCTTCCTGTTCCTACCAGCTATGCTCAACGAGCCCTCGGGCAGTTTGGCAACATGGCTCTCGATCATACCGTTCACTTCGCCCATCGCTATGATGTTCCGCATCCCCTTTGGTGTACCTGGATGGCAGGTGAGCCTCTCGATGGTGCTGTTATTAGTGGCCTTCCCGTTGTGCATCTGGTTGGCCGCATATATCTACCGACGCGGTATTCTGCTGTACGGAAAGAAGATTACTTGGCGAGACCTCTTCTCTTGGCTGAAAAAGTAGCATCAGAAACTTTTTTTGGTTCTCGCTGTAATATTTTGCCCTCTAAAACTATTATAGGGTGTAACAATCGAAAAATAATAACATCATGAAGAAGATTATCAGTCTTTTGCTTATGACAGCCGTGGTTGGAATGGCTGCCGCTCAGAACATCGCTTACCAGCAAGGCGAGAAAACCAACAAGAAAGCCTACCAGTCATCCATGATCAAGCTGCTGCCGGGCAACAAACAAGGAGAGATTGTATCGGTGGAACCGGAACTTAAGGCGGTCACCACAATGGGCGACCCGAACCACTCTATCAAGTCGGTGCTGGTGCGGTTGGTCGACGCCGAATGGAACGAGACCCAATCGGTGAAGATTGCCAACACAGCGGAGTGGGGCATCAGCGATGCGTTTCGTACCGAGAGCAAGATTCATCTGTTGCTCGACAATGTCGAAAAACAGAACTATACCATCCGTCATGTGGCACTTGATGCTGCCACGTTGCAGGTGTCTGTCGACGAGCATCTGATGAAAACGACATTGGAGAAAGGCTCCGAGGGCTATTTCCTCACGGCCACATCGCCCGACGGGCAATACCACGGTGTCGTCTTCTCGGCTTTGGGAAAGAAGAATGTGGTGATTGAGACCCGTATGCTTCTGTTCGACAAAGAGATGAACAAGGTATGGGAACAGAAGGTAGACAACAATATCGCTCACAAGATGTTGGTGTCGAATCAAGGCGACATCGTCATCTACAGCATGAGCTTCACCGACAAGAGCAAGGACGAGACGGTGGTGCGTTTCAACGCTGCCAATGCGCAAGGAGTGAAATATGGCGAGTTTGTCACCGCCGACGATATCGACCAGCTGGCTTTGTTGCAATACAAGGGTGGCAACTTGGTGGCCACAGCATTGGAAGGTCAAGGTGGTCGCAGCTTGATACAGTTCTCTTTGCCGGGCCATGTTGCAGGTCGTCACTACTTGGCCGTCCACAGCTATTTCTTCGACATGAACGTCGGTCGCTTGACGGCTGACAATCGACATGAGTTTACCGACGATGAAGCCTGTGTGTTCTTCAACACCAAGGTACCGCCCATCGTGAAACCTGACTTCTTGACACAGGTAGACCAAGTGACCACCGACGATGGCGGCTATGTGCTTTACCACCGCATATGGAAAGTGGAGACGCGCAACACCAAGACGGGCATGACCGTCAGCGAAACGGTTTACAGCCGTGGTTTTTTGCTGGTGCATGTCGACAATGCCGGCAATCTGTTGTGGACACGTGGCATAATGCAAAACAACCAAAATGCCAATTGGCCCAATGTAGAAGCCGACCTCTTCGAGTACAACGGCAACCTCTATGTGGTGACCAACGAGGCCAAGGATGCTCCAGAGGAGTATTCCGCCAAGGAACCAGCACTGAACAGCGGCAAGCTGATTCTGGCCAACACGGCACTGGCTATCTACAAGTTCACCCCCCAAGGCATGGGGTCGAAACAGATGCTCGCCCGCGATGGCAAACACCTGCTGTTTAGTCCTTTGTTCCACTCTGGTGACGGACGTTTCTATCTCCTTTCCGGTGCGTTGGCTCCGAAAATCAGTACCGTTGTCATTCCTTAGAGGTTCATCTTCAGAGCTATATGTGACGGTTTTCTTCATCTTTCCAAGCATTTATATAATATAATACCTTTTACATCTTGATGTGGGGGGTGGGGTGGGGTATTCTATATTGTAATGTGAGAAAAAAAAATAATTAATTATTTATTT
>CAJOQB010000084.1 GCA_905236405.1 uncultured Bacteroidales bacterium | reverse complement strand
TTGAGCTTTCAAAGGAAATGCACAACCCAAACATATTGCCGTCAGGACTATGCCAATGAATTTACTTGTTTTCATAATACTATTTATTGAGGGTTATTATATTTGTAATGAAAGGATTATTGGCGAATCAATATAGGTTGGCTTATTGAAAGTGACCGTTTTGAGCGTTTGGCTTTGCGTGTCAAACATCTTCCAATCTCCCACACCCAAGTAGCCGTCATCAAGCACTCCGTTATGGTCTTCGTAATAGCCAACGCCCTCGAATCGAATGCTCTTGCCTTCGTCGAAATACTCTCTAATACAAGCACGATAATGGAACAATTGCCCATTGATAGAAGTGTCCACCTTTATAATGTCTGTAAAATGCAGGCGTAATACCCCATCCATGATAACAGAAGTCTCACCGCACTCGTCACCATTACAAAAATCCACCTCGATGTTCATACTTACGTTTTGATTGACTCTTTCTTCGTCCGAATAAGAGGCATGACCATCCAGCACACCATTGACATAATGCTCCTTCTTGGTCCACCCAAACTCCTCATATTCCCACACTCCTGTTCTTCTTCCCTCGGAGTCATATTGGTTGACCTCTTCCTTCTGTAGAGAGTCATCAGTGGTGTCGGCAGCACTTCCATTTTGGCAGGAGGCGAGCCATCCAATGGCACAAACTATTACCCAGAGTGCTATTATCTCTCTTGTTTTCATCTTTCTACGTTGTTTCTTATCATTTCTTTTCATGTATGTCTACACCCTATAATCGTTTTCGTGACCAAAATATTACACCACGCGAGAATTTTTTTTTCAGACAGTTGGTAAAAGTAAGGGGAACAATGTCATAAGACAATGATCCCCTTTCCTATTTCGACTTTAGAGACGATGTGAATTATCGTTTGATAATCTTGGCCATTTGCTTGCCGTTGCGAATCATGTAGATTCCGTTGGGCAAATGACTGATGTCGATGGAGAGCTGATGAGCATCGACTTGATAGGTAGCCAATGTACGGCCATAGAGGTCACATATCACTACCGGCTGGGTAACATCGAGGTTGTCGAGTTGCAAGCCACCATTAGTAGGATTAGGATAGATGTGAATAGCAACAGGGAGTCCTGATTCTTCAATTCCAATAGAGCCGTTAACATAGACGGTAATGCTATCGAAAGCAGCGCAACTACCGTTATAACCTGTCACAACATAAGTGGTAGTGGTTTCAGGATAGACACGCATAGTAGACACCTGTTCTCCTGTGTTCCACTCATATCGACTGGCACCCGAGACAGTAATCAAGCTGCTTTCTCCACGACGGATAGTATCGGGGTCGGCATCCAACACCAACTCGGGACGACCAATGACAGTAAGCATGAGGAAGAAGAGACCCTCGGACGTTGAATCGGAATAATAGTAAACACCATGCTCGAGAGAGTCAGTGTTGATGGTCTCACCACGGAAAGTGACCGTCTCACCTTGGCAAACCGTATCGATGGTATAGTCACGCAAAGGCATCATACGGGGGAAGACAATATTGTCAATGAAGGCACAGTCACTACCGCGATTGACGCTATAGTCCTTCTGATAGCTGAATGTAAAAGTATGTGTTCCAGCGGTAACAGGGAAAGCGACACGCTCCCATTCGTTTTCTGTACCACTCTTGGAGAACATCTCCGTTTCGTCAATATAGAAATAGAAGAAGTCATATCCCGATTCAGACGACACCAGTTGGTAGAAAGAGATGGAATCGTCGAAGGCCGAAGTGAGAGTGATAGACAGCTCGGAAGAGTTGTTTGCACCATTGTTGTTCCATGTATAGCTACGGGCGCTATAGGTTCCCTGATATTTTTCCGAACTGGTGATCTGCCAAGGATAGCTACCATTCTGCACCCAGTCATAACTGTTGAAGTCACCCGACTCAAAGTCTTCTGTAAACGAGCTGCCTATCTGCAAATAAAGCGTATCGCAGAAGGAGACGCCATTGCCTTGTATGAACTGTAACAGAGGAATGATAGCATTCTCCGGCAACACATTGGCCATCTGGATGCTGTAGTTGGTTGTGACTGATGCACCCTCTGCAAATACGTTACCAAGTGATGCCGTACTTGACAACACCGAGACACATGGGTCGGGACATACCAACGTGGCAGTAGCCGACTGTAGAGGAGCATGACCAAGGTTGTCATTGGTGATGGCAACAGCAATTGTATTGCCTGCCGACACTTCATTGTCAAGCGTCATGTCAGATGCCACGATACGAGGAGCATCGACGGTGAAAGCGAACGATGCTGTGGACATCTCGTTGCTGTGGTTGCCCCAACGGACGATAGCCGTAAGATTGGTGATTGTCTGGTCGGCCACATGTCCCCACACATTACCGTTGGCAAAAGCGGTGAGTGTGATGCTGTCGCCAGCAGCGATGTTATTGATTGACTGGATACCACCATCAGAAAGGTAGATGTGGTTGCCATTGGTTTGCAATTCAAGACTCAAACTATCGGAAGGATCGACACCCACATTCTTCAACGTCACATCAAACGAAACCGGATGGCCAGCCATCAATGCCGTTTGCGGAGTGACACTGGTAGCAAGCACAAAGGGGCCTTCAGGAGCAATGACCGTGACGGGAATGAAAGAGGTCTTGTATTGCTGTGCCGACACAGCCAGTTCATAAGAAGTTGTAGGCATGTTAAGCGCATTGAAGCTGAGGTTGGCAACACCTGTGGCATCGGCATAAGCAGCACCAATGAGTGTTCCGTTTCCGTCGGTCAACGCCACATAGGCATAGGGAACAGTATTGACCGTCATCGAGGTGGCTCCGACAAGGAGGGTGGTGTTGGCCGAAACAGTAAGGTCATTGGCCAAACCAATCCAGGGCATCACCGAAGGATCACCCATCAGATGGTATATCTCCCAATAATAGTCTTTCAACGACGAATTCGAACTCTGAACAGACATACATCCTGCCATGTTGATTGCACCAGCCGTAGTATACCATTCGGAGTAAGCCTCGTTGTGGGTATGGAACAGACGGTCATAAGCACCCATATTGTTGGCATCGTAGGTAGGATTGCAAGTGTTGTTGATGTTGCTGCGGACACCCACTGCCCAATAGAAGTCCTCACCCCAATAGGTGTAGTCGCTACCGCCATAGTAGGCAACGGCACCACAATAATTACCCTTTCTCAAAAGTGCTTCACCAAGACAGGTGTTTGTCTGGAACGTGTTACTTTGGCAGCAGTTACCCACCATGAAACCGAACTTTTGCGAGTTGGACATGTTGGCCACATGATTGGTATTGAAACTGGGGTTGGACCACTCTTCATCGCCACCATGAGCGGTGTAGTTGACCCATCCGGCACCAGCATTGTACAGCGAGCGGATAGTGGATGCCGCCGTACTGCTCTGCGAACTACCCGTGACGGTGACACCTGTGGGAGCAAAATCGGTATTGTTCTTATAATAATAGAGCGTGGTGATACCGTTGGTAGCGTTGAGATAGGTTTTGGCAATATAGTCCATCGTGGGGTCACCATAGCGGTAGGCGTTATCGCTACTATAGCCACCGTCGACACCCGACACAAGGACGGCCTTCTGGAGGAACGACGGATCGGCAAAAGCATATCGCTCGTACATCAGCGTCTTCTCTATCTGCGGAGTCAGCTGCGAGAGGTTCTGAGCAGAGAAACGACCATAGAAGCAGTCGGGAATATTGTCACCCGACGTCCAAGTCATAAAGTAAAGGTCGGTTTTGTGTCCGTTGTCGGCCACGCCGGTGAAAGGAGGTATCTGTTCGACATCGCCCACCAACAGGACGTAGGTAGGAGCGGGATTGCTCTCGGTGGCGTTGTCATAGAGACCCTGCAAGAAAGCGGAGATACTGGTCGAGGTGGTACCTACATTCGATTCGTCGGTATAGGCCACATTGACGATAAATCCTTTGCGTTGCTTCCAAGCAATAAGGCTGTCCAACTGGTTGCGGAACATGCTGTGGGCGACAATCTGATACACCACGGGAGCCGTGCGGCGAACCTCTTTGGGCATAGGCAAACTGTTTATCGTCTGCACAGCCGAGTTGAACGCCTCGCTGCCGTGGATGCGTTTCATCTTCATCGTGGCTGCCTGATTGGCATTGGTGTAAGTAAGGGTGGCCTCAACGCTCTTGCATACAATCAACTGGTTGGTGACAGGATTGTAGCTGACAGGACTGAAATAGAGGGTAGCCAAGTTACGGTCGCGAGCGATACCCACCCGTTCGACACGCACCACCTCATTGCCATAGAAGGCGTTGGTGGAATAGACCTGTTGGTTCATCACCAACTGAACAGGGCTGTCGTCGGACTTTCTGCGTGAGGGCTGAGCAGGCATCAGCAGATGGTCGATACCCAGCTGGCTGCCGTCGAGGGTATCGGCACGAAGGACACGATAACTGACTTCGACACCATCGCATACCGGTATCTCTACCATCTTGACCAACTCGGGCAGACAAGGCAAGCCCAATGCGCTGCTGGGCAGATAGTCACGCATTCCAAGTGCGGTAAAAGTGTCGTTAGCGATAGTCACCGTGTTGACAGTGAACGTCGATGTGGCCAATTGAACCTGCATCGAGCCAAAGTCGCTGCTCTTCACCTGAACGGTTTGGGCCATCAGCGACCCCATTGAGAAGAGGCACACAAGTGCCAAAAAGAGTTTCTTCATGATTCTACTCTATTGTTTTATTGATATTTGTTTATTTTCATTATCGATATATGCTCCAAACATCTGATGGAACTCGGCAGGAGGGTCGGCAACGAACGTCATCCATTCGTGTCGCACAGGATGGTCGAGGGCAATCTGGCGGGAATGAAGCGAGATGTTGCCGTCGTTGTTGCTCCGAGGAAAGCCGTATTTGAGGTCGCCCTTGATGGGACAACCCAGATGTGCCAGTTGGCAACGTATCTGGTGATGACGACCTGTGTGGAGCACTATCTCCAACAGATGGTAGCCGCCATCGCTCACAGCGAGGGTGCGGTAGTCAAGGATGGCCAACTTGCTGTCGGCATTGGGTTTGTCGGCCACAAAGCTCTTGTTCAATCGAGGCACGCGGTAGATATAATCCTCGAGATGGCCTTCTTGTTGCGGAGGGGCGTTCTTCACAATCGCCCAGTAGCGTTTCTCGAAATCGCGACGCTCTTGAATCATCACGTTCAACCTTCCCAAAGCCTTGCTGGTTTTGGCGAAGACCACAGCACCGCTCACAGGGCGGTCCAACCGATGGACGACACCGCAGAAGATGTTGCCCATCTTGTGGTCACGCACACGCAGGAAAGCACGAATCTCGTCCGACATACAGACATCGCCCGTCTTGTCGCTTTGGGTGATTTGGCCACCTTGCTTGTTGAGCACCAACAAGTGGTTGTCTTCGTATATGATTTGGTCGCCTATGGTCATTGCTGTGAAAGACTTTGCTTTGAAAGTGTTTGTTGTACAGGCGTCTGGGCGATTGGCGAGAACTGGTTGTACAGCTGTCTGTCAAAATCCGGTATCACCTTGGTACCCAAAGGAAGATAGAGGTCGACGCGGCTACCGAACTTGATAAAGCCAAACTCCTGGTTTTGCTTTGCTTCGTCGCCCACTTGGGCATAGCACACAATCCTGCGAGCCATCAGACCTGCCACCTGCCTTATCAGGATTCTCTCGCCAGTGGCCATCTTGATGCCTATCGAGCAACGCTCGTTGAGGTCGCACGACTTGGGTTTCGAAGCGACGAAATAGTTGCCGCGTTGGAAGTTCACATACTCCACCGTGCCGTCACAAGGGTAGCAGTTGTTGTGGACATCGGTGCCATTCATAAAGACGCTCACCATCAGACAACGACAGTCGAGATATTCCTTCTCGAAGACCTCCTCGACAGTACAGACCTTTCCGTCGGCAGGAGTCATCATCACACGGTCGCTGCCATGTGGATTACGTTTGGGGATGCGGAAAAACGAAACCACAAAGAGCCACATCGCTCCCAACAACACCGACACCACCCAATGAGCCGTTGTCCATCGAGGCGAGAGCATTACCAACAACGCCTCCACGACAGCGACAGCGAGGAATGATATCGCGATGGTCTTGTATCCTTCTTTGTGAATCCGCATTTTATTTGTTGTTTAGTAGATGAGAGATAACGATAATAGTTTTGATAAATTGTATCGGTTATAACAATCCCGTCACCCGTTCCACCATTTGGCAAACCATAAAGAACGCCACCACCCAAGGCGTGGCCATCAGCAGCGAGTCGAACCTGTCCAAGACGCCACCATGACCCGGCATGATGGTGCCGCTGTCTTTCACACCGCAGCTGCGTTTGAACATCGACTCCACCAAGTCGCCCAACGTGCCGACCACACTGCATATCAAACCCATCACCACCCAGTGCCACCATTGCAGCTGTCCGCCATAGAAACAGTCGGGACGATAGAGCCACATACCCACTCCGACAGCAGCCGCCATACAGCATATCGCGCCACCGGCAGTCCCCTCCCAAGTCTTGTTGGGCGAGTGACGCTGCCACATACGGTGTTTGCCGAAGGCCATACCGGTGAGATAGGCGAACGTGTCGTTCACCCAGATACAGAGGAACATCATCAACGCCACCAAGGGATTCATTATCCACAGCCGTTGCAACAACGCCAACGGCAGCACCACCCATAACGTGGGCAGCAAGGTGTAGCCGATAGAGGCAAAGGGGCGTTCGTCGTGATGCCACAACTGGGACAACGGCACTAACGACCACATCACGGGCAACACTATCAACAGCCGCAAGGCCAATGCGGTGCCGCAGACGTTCGAGAGGCTGACCACACCATAGGTCAGCACAGCAACGATATATCCCATCGTCCTGTGCGTCTCGACATCTTTGACACGCAGATTGTGGTACACCTCATACACCCCCACGATAGCAACAAAGAGGAAGAAAGCGGCGAACAACACATATCCCACCTTACGGCTTTCTATCAGGGCGTAGGAGTAGATGGCGAGGAGCACCAGAGCCACATAGACGGCACCCGAGAGGGTTCTGACAAGGAATTTGTTCATGTTCGTCGATTGTTATTCGTCATCCACCAGCACCAGATGGAGATCTGTCTCACGTTCCGACGCTTTCCTCGGCTCGAGGACGGCAATCTCGGTGGGAAAGACCTTGTACATCTCCTTCAGTCGCACCATAGCCGCATCGTTGTCGGCCACCACTTGCGAGGTGAACGCCACCACGATGGTGGTCTTTGCCAACGAACGGAAACTCTCCCCCAGCCCTTGTTTGCTGGTCAGCACGATGCCGCCGTCGCTGGCTATCAACCCGTCGCACAGCATAGCGCCCACCTGGTAGTCGGTGTCGCCGTTGGCCGTGCAAGCGTTCTTCAACCCTAAATGGGTGATGAACGTGGTGAGGTTTTCGCTACAGCATCCCCACACAGCGTCGCCCGTCTTGGATTGAATCTGCTGCAGTTGCGAGGCAATCTCCTCCTCGTTCGAGCAGTAGTACATCGTACCGCCGCGACGAGTGTATTGCTTGGCGAATGCCACCGTCAGGTCGACGTCGGCCATCGTGTTCGCCTCGTCCGCCACGGGAGGTTGTTCGATAGTCTTCTTTTCCATGAGTGCTTCTCTTATGGTTTTGACAATCTTTTCTTTATTGTTGTTGTCCTTCATCTTGTGTCACTTGTGTCGCTTGTATCTCTTTCTTCTTCTCGTCCCATGGGCGGGGGCCGTAGATGCGTTCCACGTCGTCTTTGAAAATCACTTCGCGTTCATAGAGCGTCTGAGCCAGCTGCTCCAGCTTGTCACGACTGCCTTCGATGATGGATTTGGCCCTTTGGTAAGCAGCCTCTACCAGTCGTTTCACCTCGTTGTCAATCTCCTCAGCCGTCTTCTCGCTATAAGGCTTGCCGAAACTGTATTCGCTCTGACCCGTCGAGTCGTAGAAGCTGACATTGCCCACCTTGTCGCTCATGCCGTAGTAGACCACCATGCTGTAAGCCATCTTCGTGGCCCGTTCGATGTCGTTGAGGGCACCGGTGGAGACCTTGCCGTACACCAGCTCCTCGGCGGCACGACCGGCCATCAAGCTGGTCATCGAGTCGAACATCTGTTCGAAGGTGGTTATCTGACGCTCCTCGGGCAGGTACCAGGCGGCGCCGAGTGCCTTTCCACGCGGCACGATGGTCACCTTGACTAACGGGTCGCCCCATTCTATCTGCCAGCTGACCGACGCATGACCCGACTCGTGGTAAGCGATGGTGTGCTTCTCCAAGTCGGTCATCACCTTGGTACGTTTCTCCAAGCCGCCGATGATACGGTCGACAGCGTCGAGGAAGTCCTGTTTCTCTATCTCCTGCTTGTCTTTGCGAGCGGCGCACAGGGCGGCCTCGTTGCAGACGTTGGCGATGTCGGCACCCGAGAAGCCCGGTGTCTGCTTGGCGAGGAACTCGCGGTCGACCGAAGGCGACACCTTCTTGTCCCGCAGATGCACCTCGAAGATAGCTTGACGCTCCTCCAAGTCGGGGAGCTCGACATATATCTGACGGTCGAAACGACCGGCGCGAAGCAAAGCCTTGTCGAGCACATCGGCACGGTTGGTGGCAGCCAGCACGATGACTCCCTTGTTGGTCGAGAAGCCATCCATCTTGGTGAGCAACTGATTCAGTGTGCTCTCTCGCTCGTCGTTGGCACCAGTG
>CAJOQB010000083.1 GCA_905236405.1 uncultured Bacteroidales bacterium | reverse complement strand
TCACCAGGTCTTTGCTGGCATAGTAGTAACCCTCGTGTTGCAACTGCTCGGCCAGGGCGGCACGTTCGTTGGCCAGCACCTCTTGGTCGTAATAGTCGCCCGAGTGCAACAACGACTTCTCGGGCCATCGTTGGAGAAAACGGTTGGAACTTTCCGACAGCCCTTTATAGGTCACCTCGTTGATGGTGTAGCGGGGGGAGGGCTGTATGATATAGTAGGCTTTGACACGATGGTCGCCGTATTGGACGGTGTCGAAACTCACTTCGCTCTCGAAACAACCTTTGGAGAGCAGGAGCCCCTCGATACGACGGACGGTGTTCATGGCGTCGCTCTCGTTGAAGACGACAGGGGGCTGCCCGTGTTTGCGCAGATAGTTGTTCACCCAGTTGCTGTCGCCGGGTTTCGAAAGACTGTAGACATGAAGTTTGTGGCGATAAAGGCCGAGGATGGCGCTGTTGGGGGTCTGTACCGCTAACTTCTTGACATTCTTCAACGCATCTTGGATGCCTGGGTTGGCTTCGTCGCCTACATAGGTGACGACTTCGTATTTGTTGTGGGTCAGCAGGTAGTCGTCGGGTCCCATGTATTTCCTGACGGAGCAGGAGGAAAGCAACGAGGCTATCAGCACCAACCAAAGCGGTAGAAAGTGAAGAATCTTGCGAGTGGCGCCAAGGTTTTGCTCTACATATTGTCGGCTTTGTGTGGAGGCTTTCTGGTACAACTCGTCGTCGTCGAACCATGCGGTGAGCTGTGTGGTGAGCTGCTCGGAATGCTCGAAAGTGAACCCTCCACCGAGTCGGATGATGTCGCGGGCCTCTTGGAACTTCTGGTAGTTGGGGCCGAAGCAGACGGGTTTGCCGAAGGTGAGGGCCTCGAGGGTGTTGTGTATGCCTTTGCCAAAGCCGCCCCCGATGTAGGCCACATGGGCATAGCGATAGAGGGAGGAGAGCATGCCGATGTTGTCGATGATGAGGATGGCATCTGGCTGCCGGAACTTCGCGATGTTCTGCTTGATTTGCGAATAGCGAAGGCATCGGTCGGCACCAAAGAGTTGCTCGATGCTTTGCAGATGGGTCTCGCTGATGACGTGAGGCGCCAGTATCAGACAGAACTCTTTGTTGTAGTGGTCGACGAAATGTTTGATGTGCCGCTCGTCGGGCTCCCAACTGCTGCCGGCCATCAACACCTTGCGTCCGTGAATGAACTGTTCTATCTCGCCGAAGCGTTTGGCCGACTGGGCGATGAGGTCGACTTGGTCGAAACGGGTGTCGCCGGCGATGGAGCATTGTTGGACGCCATGCTGTTGCAACAGATTTACCGACTCTTGGTTTTGGACAAAGAGGTGGTTGAAGCAATGCAGCTGTCGAAGGAACCATTTCCCATACCAACGGAAGAAATACTGACGAGGACGGAAGATGGCGCTGAACAGGTAGGTGGAACAACGGCTGCGTTGCAACTGCTGCATGTAGTTGAACCAGAAGTCGTATTTGACGAAGAAGGTTACCTCCGGTTGGATGGTCTTCACCCAGCGGCGGGCGTTGCGACGGCTGTCCATCGGAAGGTAAAGGATATGGTCGGCATGGGGATAGTTCTTCCGCACCTCGTAGCCCGAGGGAGAGAAAAAGGTGACGACGATGGTGTGGTCGCTGTGCTGTTGCTTGTATTGCTCCAACACGGGTCGGGCTTGCTCGAACTCGCCCATCGAAGAGGCGTGGAACCAAACGGTGTGCTCGTGTCGAGGCCAATGGCTCAGCTCCTGCTGCGTGTGTTTCCACCCCTGAACCATCAGACGGGCTTTTCCGTTCCAAAGGCTGGCCAGTCGGATGCCGAGGGTGTAGATGGCGATGGCGAGGGAGTAGAGCAGACGCATGGTGGGATGAGTTTGGGTATTAATAGTAGAAATAGTCGTAGGTGGGACGACCCGTCAAGGGGAACATCCAGGTAACACGAAGGGTGTACAGAAGGTCGAAGTAACGGTTGTTGTCGGGTCCTTGCAGCCCCATGACGTGGTCAATCATATAGTCGCGAGTGGAACGGTTCCAATAATGGCTGACCTCGAACTCAATCGAGGCGTTCATCAGATTGCGGTGGTTGCTCATAAAGATGTAGCCGATGCTCTCACTGAGGAGGAACCCGCGCCGTTGATGGTCGTAGAGTCGGGCATAGTCGCCTTCCAACTGGGGGGCGTGGACTTCGTTGAGCATGAATACGGTCATGTCCTGCATCCATCCGCCACCCGCTTTGGCCATGAGTCCCGAGTTGGGGTTCTTTTCGCTGAAGGCAAAGATTTTACCTACACCTGCTTGGAACTGCACTCCGCGGTTGTAGCAGGTGACGGTGGCATCGGTGCCGTTGGTGCCGATGATGATAGGGGTGGGGTCGCTGCTCCAGATGCCCATACGGTCGGTTCGTTGCGTGAGGTTGTCGTTGCCGAAGAACACATCGCCGTTGGCAAAGAGCAGCCAGTTGGAGAGGAACTTGTATTTGTAATCGACGCCGAAACTGATGTAGGGGGCTTTGTAGAGGTCGCTCATGGTGCCCACGGCACTCTTGTCGCCATCGGGTGTCTGTGTGTAGGAAAAACGATTAGAGGGGGCAAGAATGCCCACGCGGAAACCGATGACGGAACACTCCAAGGTGTCGACATGGGTGATGACCTGTGCCTTTGCCCCGATGGAGAGTAGGATGAGCAGTATCGCTGTCAGTGTCTTTTTCATCAAAAGAGTCGGATATTGGTTGGCTATTTCAGGATCATTTGCCCTGTAAGACCCATAATCTCATAGAAGATGTCGGTGTTCTGTTTGACGCCCGAGAAACGTTCGGCTCCAGGACCATAGGCAAAGATGGGAACCATCACACCTGTATGGCTGCCATGAATCCAACGTGTCTCGTTCTCGCCTTTCTCGATGTCGCCGCTGACCAAAGCCAGTCCGCCTGTCTCGTGGTCGGCGGTCACCACCACCAAGGTGTTGCCGTCTTTCTCGGCAAAGTCGAGGATGACTTTCAGCGTCTTCTCAAAGTCGGCAAGCTCCTCTTTCAGGAACTCCGAGTCGTTGTTGTGACCCGCCCAGTCGATTTGCGAACCTTCCACCAAGAGCGCGAAACCGTGGGGGTCTTGGCTCAGGATGGAGAGTGCTTTCTCGACGCCCTTGGGGAGGAAGTCGTCGCGTTTGGCTGCGCTGGGAGGATTGCCCATGAAGGGGAGTGCCACCAGTTTGGTGCTCTTGCTGTTCACCATGCTGTCGATGCTGAACACCAGTTCATAACCGCGACTGCGAAGGGTGTCCAAGGGGGAGAGTCCGTCCTTGCGGTTGGCAGGCAAGAAGTGCTCTTTGTCGCCGCCCATCATCACCGTGTGGGGGCATTGCGACATCTGCAGGCTTATCATATCCCACATATGGCGGTCTTCAACATGGGCATAGCTGCTGGACGGGGTGGCGTCGAGCACGCTGCTGGTCACCACGAAGCCTGTCGCTTTGTTTTGCTCTCTGTTCAGGATGTAGAACAACGAGGGCCACGGACGGTTATTGGGCGACAGGGCGATATGTCCGTTCTGCACTTTGTGGCCCGTCATCGGGGCGGTGCCACCGGCACCCGAGTCGGTGGTGTATTTGTTGTAGGAATAGGTGCGGCTGAAACCCGAATAGGGGAAACGAAGGAACTGCGAGTTGTCGCCTTTGGCTTGCACAATGGAGGCGGAGACCTGTGCGGGACCCATGCCGTCGCCAATCACCAGAATGACGTTCTTCACTTTGGCACGGTTGGGTTCGATATTTACTCTTGACTGTTCTACGACTTTTCTGCTACAGCCGGTAAACGCTACAACGGCTGCAAGAGCAATAAGCAATGCTGTTCTTTTCATTGTGTCTTGTTTGGTGTATCAGTTAGGAATGGATAAGTTATCTTCTCGAGGTGGAGCCGCCGCCGCTGTGTCCGCCGCCGCTACTATGTCCGCCGCCGCTACTGTGACTGCCGCCGCTGCTATGGCTGCCGCCGAAGGAGCTGCTGCTGTGCGACGACCCGCTGCTGAAGGAACTGCTGCGGCTGGTCGACGAGGAACTGTGCGAGGGGCTTACGGTTGAGGTGTTACGCATAGAACTGCTTGGGGAGACGCTGCGGTTGGTGGTGCTTGTGTTGTAACTGCTGCGAGTGGTGGTGCTGGTGTTGTAGCTGCTACGTGTGGTGGTGCCGGTAGTGTAACTGCTGCGAGGGGAAGTGACAGCTGTCCTGTCGCTACTGTTCACCGAAGTGGGAGTGGATGCGGTGGAGGTACGCGAGGTGGTGGGGTTCCCATAGCTGCTGCGGCCATTGGTGGTGCGTTGCGATGTCTGGGTGGCACGGGCGTTGGCCAATTCTGCGGGCTTTTCGTAGCGTGAGCCGCTTACCGTTCGGCTGCTGTTGCTGTTACGCGAGGTGACGGCATGGGAACCCAGAGGACGGCTGTTGCCGTTGTTGATGTCGACACCGCCGCGACGGGTGGTGGCAGGGGTCGATTGTTGTGTCTCTCGAGAGGTCAACGCTCTGTGGCCGTTGCCAGGCAGATTGGCGTGACTCATCATACCGTCGCGTTGACGACCCCAATATCCGTTGTTGTAAGGAGGATAGGCAGGTCCAAATCCCCATCCGTAGCCGTAATAGCTGTAGAAGCCACCATAATAGGGTCCCCAATAGTAATAATCCCAATAGGGATCCCATCCCCACGGGTAGCACCAGGAATAGCTCCAGTAGGGACCCCAGGCACCATAGCCCCATCCCCACGGGTGACCCCATCCCCAATAGATGGAGGTGCCCCAGTAGTAGGGATTGCCTGTATACCAATACATATCGGTATAGTAGTCATCGTAGTAGCTCCATCCCATATGGCGGTGGAAGCGATTGATGCGAGCTGTGTACTCGTAATCGTAGTAGTTGGAGTCGTACACCCCTTTGATGGAATCGGGGTCGACATCGGCGGCACCTTGCTCGCCCACCAGGTTGATGGTGAGATTCTCGCTTTTGGCCACCACGTTGCTGTCTTGATAGACCTTTGGAGCGGATGCTTTCACTCCGGCACGAGGATTGGAATAGTATTTTGCGTTACCGTTGGCAGGCTGTGCGGAAACGGCTCCTGCTGCACAAAAGGCAAAAAAAGCAGCAACTATAAAACTGATTCTAAATCTCTTCATATAATTATTTGTTCTCTATTATGTTCATTTTATTGCTCTTTGGCAAAAAAGTAGTACTTTTGCCGCTCGTTTAAAAGACGATGCAAAAATAGTATTTTTTCTCTAATCGTTCGATAATTAATAAAAAAAGATACTCACAACATGGCAAAAGATTTTGTAAAGCGTTCTGAAAACTACTCCGAATGGTACAATGAACTTGTGGTTCGTGCCGATTTGGCCGAGAACAGCGCCGTCCGCGGTTGTATGGTCATCAAGCCTTACGGCTACGCCATCTGGGAGAAGATGCACGATGCGTTGGATCAGATGTTCAAGGAGACTGGCCACGTGAATGCCTACTTCCCCCTCTTTATCCCCAAATCGTTCCTTAGTCGCGAGGCCGATCATGTGAAAGGCTTTGCCAAAGAGTGCGCCGTCGTGACGCACTACCGTCTGAAGACCAACGAGGAGGGTACTGGCGTTGTGGTCGACCCCGAGGCTCGTCTCGAAGAGGAGCTTATCGTCCGTCCCACCAGCGAGACCATCATCTGGAGTACCTATAAAAACTGGATTAAGTCCTATCGCGACCTCCCCATCCTCTGCAACCAGTGGGCCAACGTGGTTCGTTGGGAGATGCGTACCCGTATGTTCCTCCGTACCGCCGAGTTCCTGTGGCAAGAAGGCCACACCGCTCACGCCACTCGTGAGGAGGCTGAGGCCGAAGCCATCAAGATGCAGGGCGTCTATGCCGATTTCGCCGAGAAATGGATGGCTGTCCCTGTGGTGAAAGGTGTCAAGTCGCCCAATGAACGATTCGCTGGCGCTCTCGAGACCTACAGCATCGAGGCTATGATGCAGGACGGCAAAGCGTTGCAAGCAGGTACCTCCCACTTCTTGGGACAGAATTTCGCCAAAGCGTTCGATGTCACCTTCCTCAACAAGGAGAACAAGTTAGAGTCGGTGTGGGCTACCTCGTGGGGTGTGTCGACCCGCTTGATGGGTGCCCTCATCATGACCCACAGCGACGACAACGGCTTGGTTCTTCCTCCGAAGCTGGCTCCTATCCAAGTGGCCATCGTCCCCATCTACAAAGATGCCGCCCAACTGCCCTCCATTACTGAAAAGGTACAGCCGATTATCGACGGCTTGAAGGCCAAAGGCATTACCGTGAAATACGACGACCGCACCGAATACAAACCAGGTTGGAAGTTCAACGAATACGAGTTCAAGGGCGTTCCTGTCCGTCTGGCTATCGGTCCTCGCGACCTCGAGCAGGGCACCTGTGAGGTATGCCGTCGCGACACCCTCGAGAAGGTCACTATGCCGTTGGAAGGCATTGTTGAGCATATCGAGCAACTGTTGGAGGATATCCAGAACAACCTCTTCCAAAAGGCACTCAACTTCCGCGAGTCGAACACCCGTCGTGTCGATACTTGGGACGACTTCAAGACCGAGATTGAGAAGGGTGGATTCCTCCTCTGCCATTGGGACGGCACTACGGAAACCGAGGAACGCATCAAAGAGGAAACCAAAGCCACCATCCGTTGCATCCCCAACGACGCTCCCGAGGAAGAAGGCCGCTGTATCTATACAGGCAAGCCTTCACACCGTCGTGTTATCTTCGCACGCGCCTACTAACAGCATCAACAGATACAAAAAGAAAGCAGCGATGGGTCAAAAACCTATCGCTGCTTTTCTATTAGGTAACTTGTGAAGACTTAGTCTTTCTTGGTCGTTACGGGTTTGGAGATGCTTTCACGCATATCGGTGTCGGCTTGGATATTCTTCATACGGTAGTAATCCATGATGCCGAGATTGCCGTTGCGGAAGGCTTCGGCCATAGCGCGAGGCACTTCGGCTTCGGCTTCGATGACTTTGGCACGAGCTTCCTGAGCTTTGGCCTTCATCTCCTGCTCGTTGGCGACAGCCATAGCGCGACGCTCTTCGGCCTTTGCCTGAGCGATGTTCTTGTCGGCGTTGGCTTGGTCCATCTGCAGCTGGGCACCGATGTTCTTACCCACATCGATGTCGGCGATGTCGATGGAGAGAATCTCAAAGGCGGTACCGCTGTCCAGACCTTTGGTGAGCACCAGTTTGGAGATAGAGTCGGGGTTTTCGAGCACCTGCTTGTGGCTCGAAGCGCTACCGATGGAGGTGACGATACCTTCGCCGACACGAGCGAGGATGGTCTCTTCACCAGCACCACCCACCAATTGTTTGATATTGGTACGGACGGTGACGCGGGCTTTGGCGATAAGCTGGATACCGTCTTTGGCAACAGCAGCCACAGGAGGCGTGTCAATCACCTTGGGGTTGACCGAAGTCTGAACAGCTTTCAGCACGTCGCGACCGGCGAGGTCGATAGCCGTACAGGTTTTGAAGTCAAGATTCATGTTGGCCTTGTCGGCACTAATCAGGGCGTTGATGACGCTGTTGACGCGGCCACCAGCCAGATAGTGGGCTTCCAGGTCGTTTTGTTTCACTTTGAGACCGGCCTTGGAGGCGGCAATCATGTTTTTGACAATCACAGCGGGCGGCACTTTACGGAAACGCATAAAGATAAGCTGAATCAGCGAGGTGTGGACACCCGAGATGAGTGCTTGGAACCAGATGCCGATAGGAACCAGCCAGAGGAACAGTATCAGAACAACGATACAGGTCACTACGATTAAAAAAATGCTTAAGTTCATAGGTTTTGTATTAGATGATTAATAATTTATTGATTGTCGGATTCGGTCGGTGTCGTCTCTTGCTCCTGAACGGGTTTCACCACAATGCGGTATCCCTCGATTTCGATTACCTCGATGGGTGTGTCGGGGTCGACGAACTCGCTGACAGTATGCACTTCGACCACTTGGTCGTGGATGAGTGCGTTGCCCGAGGGGGCCAACCTTGTGACGGTGACGCCGCGTGACCCCACCTGTATCTCTTGTTTATCGACGGTGTTGACTTTGCTGTCGACCGCTTCGTGGAGGCTGACGCGGTTCCACGTCTTCGATTTCATCAGGATGACGATGAGCACGATGAGTACCGCCAACGAACAAAGAAGCACGATGTTGCCCGCTACATTGCCGTAAGAGGCATAGGTCTGCCATACGGCCAAAATGGCCAACAAGCCACCGATGGCTCCCGAGAAACCGCCAGGGATGACGATAATCTCAAGGGCGACCAGCACGATGCCGATGACAAGAACGAGGATGATAAGAGGCCAAGACATGATATAGCGTTGTTTATTGTACGATTTCGGTTGTTAGTTGTTTGTCGAGCAGCGCGGTGTGCATGGGGAGCAACTCTTCGTAGCTGCCGTGTTTGATGGAGCATTTGCCGCGAGTGTGGACGATGATGGAGCATTGTTCTGCCTGTTCGTAGGTGTGGCGGCAGATGTCGACAAGGGCTTTGATGACATAGTCGAACGTGTGATAGTCGTCGTTGTAGAGCACCAGCACACAACCGTCGTCTTCCAAAACGTCGAGGTCTTCTTCGAATTGATGTTGCTCTTGTTGCTTTTCCATAGTCATTCGTTTTTGTATATCAGAACCGAAGCATAGGAAGAGATGCCCTCTTCGCGACCCTCGAAGCCCAGATGCTCTGTGGTGGTGGCTTTGATGGAGAGGTCGTCGATATCGATGCCCATCACGTTGGCTAACGTTTGACGCATAGCGGGGATGTGCGGCATCAGTTTGGGGCGTTGGGCACAGATGATGGCGTCGACGTTGCCGATACTATAACCTTTTTGGCTCAAGAGTTGGCAGACGTTGGCCAACAGTTTCTTGCTGTCGATGCCTTTGTAGGCAGGGTCGGTATCGGGGAAATGCTGTCCGATGTCGCCCAAAGCGGCGGCACCCAGCAGGGCGTCGCAGATGGCATGAATCAACACATCGGCATCGCTGTGACCTAACAATCCGTGTGTGTGTTCGATACGGACACCTCCCAACCAAAGGGGTAACCCCTCTTTGAGTTGGTGGACGTCGAAACCTATGCCTGTGCGGAATCTCATGGGTTATCAGATGTTAGCACCCTTCTTCTTCATGTTCCACGTGAGCGAGATGCGGATGGTGTTGGAGAGAGGGTTGTTGTCGAGCGCTGTGGTGGGAATGAGGTAGGAGATGCCGAAGTCGAAGGTGTTGTAACGAAGGCCGGCACCCAGCGTCATATATTGGCGACCGCCTTTGGTGACATGCTCGTAGAAATAACCTGCACGAGCCACGAAGGTGTTGCTGTACCAGTATTCGCCTCCGACGCTCAGTTGCAACTCGTGAATCTCCTCGCGGAAGCCGCCAGGAGCGTCGTTGAACGAGTAGATGGCACTCTGCATAGCGCTCAGCGTCTGGTACTCCGAGTAGGAGGAGTAGCGACCGTACACTTCGCCGGTGTTTTCGTCAACGATAGGAGGTGTGGCCACCAGCATTTTGTTGACATCGGCCATCAGGTTGATACGGTTGTATTCGTCGATGTCATAAGAGTAACGACCACCGATACGAAGGTTGGCAGGCAGGAAGTCGCTTTGTGCATCGTCGTCCGAGTAACGAAGCTTGGAACCCAGATTGCTGATGAACAAACCGGCAGCCACCGTCTGGTTTTGGTCGATGCTGTTCTCGTAGTAGAGTCCCACATCGGCGGCAGCGGCGTTGGCGGCCTTTGTCGACTGACCTTGCACCTCGATATTGTTGGTTAGGTTGCTGCTCATGAAACGACCCGAAGCACCCAAAGCCAGATTCTCGGTCAGTTTCATCGAATAGGTGACGTCGAACGAAATCTCGTAGGGGGTGAATTGTCCCAGCACGGTGCCCACCTCGTCGGTGTGATCTATCTCGCCGGTGGTGAAATAGGTGAGCGAAGAGGCGAAGGCGTTACGACTGTTGAAACGATAGAAACCGCCCAAATAGAGGAAGTTCATATCGCTCACGCCCAGTTTCCTCATCCAAGGGGTGTAGGTGGTGCCGATGCTGAATTTCTCTTTGGCAAAGGCAAACTTGGCGTTGTTCCAGTGGGACGAATAGATGTCGGGGGTTGTGGCGGCACCCACATCGCCCATAGC